>CALFRK010000078.1 GCA_937919625.1 uncultured Ilumatobacter sp. | reverse complement strand
CACGAGTAGGAGCCGCCACCGGCGATCGTGCCGCCGGTCGCGCATGTCGTCGCCGCGCTGGTGATGGCGACATCGGGACCGGCGGTGAGCTCGAGATCGATCAGCCCCGGCAACACCGGGACATAGGCGCGACCGTCCGCTCGGACGGGAACCACGTACTCGCCGGGCTCACCAGGTTTCACGATGACAGCGAGCTCGAGCGTCTGGCCGTCTGCAGGGCCGTCACCGTTTTCGATCTTGCCGTCGCCGTCGTGGTCGGTTGACACCTCGACGATGACCGTGTTGGCCCCGAGCGGCAGGATCGGCGCGTTCCCGGGGTCGAACGGGGAATCGTGGTCGGCGAAGTCGGACGCCGGCACCGAGCCCGGCCCGGGGTACACCCGCAGGAGGCCCCACCAGCCACCTGACAGCTTGTGGTCGAGCACCTCGTCGCCGTAGCGGAAATCACCCACTGCTCCCGTCGTGCCGCCCGCGGTGGTGTGGATGTTGAAGACGCGGCCCACCGACAAGCCGCCCTGGGCACCGATCGTCTCGGTTTCGGCCGCGCTGTCGTTGGGTTGACGCAACCAGCTGTGGCCGCCCACCGCGAAGGTGTGCTGTCGCGGCTTGTCGGCGCCCTGGAGAACCCGCCAGCGAATGTCGTCACCGGCATAGGCCCTGAAGATCGGCGTGTCCGGGTCACCATGATCCGTCGAGGAGAACACGTGGGCCGGTAGATCGCCGTCAAGACTGTCGTGCGCCACCCCGGGCTCCTGGCCGAGCCGGTGGTGGAACGACTCGTTGCGGTAGTTCAGGGCCTTCTCGCCGCGGTCCTCGGAATCGGCCAGCGCACCGGCGGGCTCCTCGGGGGTCGGCAAGTGGTCGAACGGGTCGGGGAGCGCCACACCCGCGGCATCCCACAAGTTGAGACCGTCCTGGTAGAAGGTCACGAACTCGCGGAAGTCGGTGGCGTCGACGCTGGAATCGACCACACGGATGTCGGCCTGAGCGCCCGTCGTCCCCACCTCGCCAGTGATCGGATCGGCCCAGGTCGAGCCGCGGGGCTCGACCACCAGGCCGGCGAACAGGCCATGGTGACGATGGCCGCGGACGTCGCCGTAGTCGGTGAGGTTCATTGCACCGAGCTCACCCGGGCTGACGTCTTGTGCGTACCACCGATACATGATCGATTCGTCCGGTCCAACGGTCTGGTCGCGATTGAAGCCGATCGTCGCGCCGTCGGAACCGCGGACGTCGTAGCTCAACAAGTCGGCGTGCAATGACACCCGCAATCCGGCCGGGGTGCCGATGGGCGGCTCGAGGACGAGTGGTGGATCGAAGCCGTCGCCGCTCTGATCGGCCCCATGGGGCCCGTGTTTGATCGCGAAGTCGCCGGCCGGGTCGATCATGTTGGTCAGCGTCACCTCGATGCAGTCGCCTTCGTGGGCGCGCAGGACCATCGGCTCCGGGTTGCCGGAGCGGACGCGTGCGGCACCTTCGACGGGGGTCTCCCCCGGTTCCAGGGCGGTGTACACGAGGCCGTACGGGTCGTGGTCGCCTTCGCTGTTGTAGGTGATCTGCGCGTCGACGGCGATGACGTCGTAGGTCCGCACCGGCGCCCCGGCCGGACATGGGGTCCCGGGCTTGTTGGCCATGGGCGGCGCTTTGCCCGACACCCGGAACCTCGTGGCGCCGTTGACCGCCCTCAGGACGTTGTCGGGAAGCGGCAGGAGGCCTTGGACGTTCTTGCGGTAGACCCTCATGAGACCCCAAGCGCCGGCCCACATGTCATCGGTTGACGTCCCGCCGTAGAGGTAGTCGCCGACGCAGTCTCCGGCGGCGCCACAGTCGAGACCGGGTATCTCGAAGTTGAACGCCTCCGAGATGCCGACCGGGGTTGCATTGACCCTCGGCGACTCGGGATCGTCGGGCTCCTGGAGCCAACTCATGCCATGGATCCGGACCACGTGTTGCTCTTCCTGAGCGCCTTGGATCAGCCGGGCGCGGACCGGGTCGCCGGCGTAGGCCTCGAGCACGGGGGTGTCGGGGTCGCCATGGACGCGCGAGCTGAAGACGTAGGCGGGGTCGGTGGGCACGCCACGGGCGGAGTTGCGGATGACGAACGGCGCGTTGCGGTAGTTGATGCCCATCACTCCGGGGTCATCGGAAGGGAACAACTCGGGCTCGCCGGGCGGGGCGACCGGCTCTTCGCCGGCAATGGCTGACGGCCCGCACACCGAGCACGGTCGATAGAGGCTCACGAAATCCTGGATCGCGAGACTGAACTCGCGGAAGTCGTCGTCGGCGGCAGGGCCGATGATGTCGTTGCTCGTGCCGACCGCGTTGGCATTGCACACGAGGCCGCACACCTGACCGTGCGCCGGGTCGTTGATCGGTTGTTTGTACTCGCCGCTGTGTGGGTCGCGGACGTCCATCCCCGCCGGTTCGACGACCAGGGCGGCGAACAACCCTCGGTTCTGGTCCTCCGCCGGGAAGTGGTGATCGTGGGTGAAGATGGTGCGAAGGTCGTAGTCGACATACCAGCGTTCGCTGATCGTCTGCCCCACCGGGCAGCGGCCCGCGGACTGGCAGCTCCAGGTTGGATTCCAGTCGGGTGGCATTGCGATTCGGCAGCCGTCGATGATCAGATCCGCGCCCTCGAACAGATCGGGGCTGCACGTGGCCGGAATGCCGGTGTCGAGGTGCGCGAGCTCGGGATGCGCGGCGACGGGGTTGGCGCTCACGACGGCGTCGTCGTAGAGCCGTTGCGCCTCGGAGAAGGCTGCCTGTTGGTAGTTCCAGCCGTTCGACGAGCCGTCCGACCCGGTGACGTCGAACTTCACCAGGTGGATGTGCTGGCCCGCCATGTTGGTCTGGACCATCTCCAAGAAGTCGTCGTTGCCGAACCAGTTGGGCATCAGGTTCGTCATGTTGAAGTTGATGCAATCGCCCGAGTTGGCTCTGAAGAAGAACGGTTCGATCGGTTTGGTGCCATTGAGGATGGCGGGGAGGTCGTCGTTCAACACGAGCATGCGGCCCTGCGTGTCGTGCCAGCCGTTGTCGTTGTAGGTGATGTCGAGCTGCACCATCGACACGTTGTAGGTGATCTCCCGCGTCCCGGCAGGACACGGATCGACCAAGGGCGCCCCGGGTTTGTTGAGGCGGTCCGGGGGCAAACCGGACAGAGGATCCCATGGGCTCACGGAAGCGTCGTAGATCCCGTCGTTGTGGCTCTGGAGGACAACGACGCGTTCGAGCGACAATCGGTACGCCAGCGATGTCGCCGCGGCCTCGTCGACCCACTTGCCGACAGATGATCCGACCGCACTCTCGTTCGGTACGACCTCGAGCAGGATGCTCGAGGCGGGCGCGGTATTGTCGAGGAGCAGGAACTGGACGGCGTACGGAGACCCAGACGTGCCGTCCCCGCTGACGCTGGCGTCGAGGACCGCCGGCGACCGTGAGCCATCCGGGAGCTTCAGGGCCTCCAGTGCCGCTTCCACGTCGGACGCCGACGCACCGACGGCGAGCTCGCCGGTGTTGGCCCCACCAAACTTCAACGTGAACTTGGGATCAGGGCCCAGGGGATCCGTCGGTTCGAGAGCTTCAACGACGATCTCCTGGATCGGCTGCTCCAGGCCAACGCCTGCGACGATGCGGGTCGCTGGTTCGAGATCCTCCCGTTCGATGGTCGTCGGATCATCGACGGCTCCCGCGATCGGATCGTAGATGCCGTCGATCGGCTGGGGTGCCCGCCACCCCTCCTCCCCGGGAATGAACCGTGGGTAGCCGGGGTCGAGCGGCGAAGCTACCCCTGGCGTATCGGAACGGTCCGGCAGCGGCGCGAGGTTCCTCACCTTGACGCCATCGGGGGTGGTGTTGGTGCCGTCCTCCAAGACGTCGTGCACCCGAAACAGCGACCAGAAGCCTTCCGCGAAGTGGGGGTACAGATGGCAGTGAAAGATCGAGTCCCCGACCGTACCCGGCTTCGAGCCGGCCCCGAACAACAGGTCGATCGTGAAGCCTTCACCCGGGCCGTAGGTCTGGCTGTCGATCGTCGTCGCCTCGGGCTTGTGCGCGTCGTCGGGTGTTCCCGGAGTGGTGCCCGACGCACCAATGTCCTGGGGGTCGGTCAACCACTGGTGGGCGTGCATGTGGAAGACGTGGGTCTCCTTCGGGCCGGCATGCACGAACCGGATCTTGTGGGCGTCGTACTGATACGAGTGCGGCACGTTGGCCGTGTAACAGCCCGACACGATCCCACAGTCCTCGGGATCATCGGTGTTGTCAAAGTTCTGCTGGCCGGTGTTGGCGCCACCGCCGACTTGATCGCCGTCGCTCCCGCCGTCGTACCACGGGTGCCACCTCGGGTACCACGGGCCGAAGCCGCTGGCGAGCTTGACGAGACTCGGATCACCGTACGGCCACGATGACAGCCAGGTCTCCTCACCAACGCAATCGGGGCAGCGGTTGATCTCGTGCTGGCGCAGCAGTAGGTGCTCCTCGCCATAGTTGAACCCGAGCCCGAGCCCGAACTGGTACGAGTTGGCAGTGGTCGTGTGGACGTCGGCGCAGGTCGACCGGATTGGTCGCTTTGTAACCAAATCAATGTCGCCCCTGTCGGCTGCCGCAAGGTCGCAGTTCTGGAGGTGGACGCCGGGCATCTCGTCCTGGGAGATCTGGACCGTCTCACGGAACGCGACGACGTCTGGTGCACCGAGATCGAGCACGTTGCTGTCGATCGCGTACGGAACCCGGTTCCCTGGCGGCACGATGATCGCATCGAGGTAGAGCTCGCCGCTTTGGTCCGCGACGTTCGTGTACGGCGTGGGGCTGCTGAGCTCAAGGTTCGAGACCGGATCCCACCACGTCGACCCGGCCGGTTCGACCACGAACGCGCCGTACAGACCGTGCCCGGTCGAGCCCCCGTCAGCCTCCGATCCGGCTAGCGTGGCGCCGTCGCGGAAGAAGTGGACCCCCTCATCGGCCGGAGCCCGCAAGTAATAAATCTGTTCGCCGCCGGGGGCGACGCCGGTGTCGACGCCGTAGCCGATCGCACCACCTCCGGGGGTGCCCACGGTGAACGACACACCGTTGATCTGGAGCGACACCCATTGGGTGCCGGCCTGCGGGAGCCCCTCTCCGCCGAGTTCGACCGAGCCGTACGCCGGGGGCGAGCCCGCCGGCACCACGGCTGGGATGTTGAGCTCGTTGCTCAACGTGATCTTCACACACTCACCCTCGTTGGCGCGCAGCACCAGCGGCCGCGGACGCACCCGGCGACCGGCGGCGGGATCGGAGGCCGAGTCCGCGGCGAGCGGTGTCGCCCAGTGGCGAACGGCGGCCTTGTCCTGCTCGAGCACGAAGATCTGGCCGTGTGGATCGACATCACCCCACCGGTTGCGTGGGATCACGACGTTGATCGCGGTCACGTCGTAGCTGCGGTTCGCGCTCCCGGCGGCACACGTCTCCTGCTCGGTCACGATCGCAGCCGCCTGCTGGGACGGGTCGAACGAGATCAACAGCCCGCTCGACGCCAGGAGTAAGAGGGCGATGACCATCGAACGGAGGGCGACGAACTGTTGACGGTCGATTTGCTGCTTCGTCGGCATGGTGCGACGGACGCAGGCCCCGAACGAAATCGTCCACGCACCGGGGCGGACGTGCAGCGGGATCCGCAGTATGACCATGCCGGCCAACGCGGCGGCGAGTGCTACCGATGTCACCCCGGCGCCGTCAGCGAGCGCGTGGCTGATGGAGACGGCCTCACCGTCGAGCAGTCGACCATGGAGGACCGCCCCGGGCACCAGCATCATGGCGGTCCACAGCGCCACCGATTGGGCAGTGACGACGATCTCGACCAGCGGAGCGACGATCTTGAGTCGGCGCCGCAAGATGGCGGCCATCTCGAGTCCTGCCACCACGCCGAGCAATACCAACGGCGAGGACAGCAGGGTGTCGCGCGTCCCGTGACGGAGAGTCCCCCAGATGCCGTCGCTGGCAAGATGGCCCAGGTGGGCCGCGATGCCGAGGGCAACGGTCATGAGCGCCGTGAAAGCAAGTATCGCCTTCGTCAACAACGTGTATTCCTCGAAGAGGGTCCGCGTTGGTCTCCCCGTTGTATTCGTCTTCGTCCGCCTCAAGATGATCTCCCAATGCCATTCATCGGACCGTTCTGCCCGCCCGGTCCACATACGCTGAACAGGGCCGATGGACACAACAGGGCCCTGGGACCTCAGCCCAAGGCCCGACCCGCGGCCCTCGGGGTACTCCAAAGGTCCTAAGACCTGAGGGGGCTCAGGACCGGCCGCGCGTTGCCGGTCACCCTGGGTGGTTGCTCGTCACTCAGAGAGAGGTCTTGAGACCCACGTCCAAGGTCAAAAAACACACCACAATTTTCTGTGACATTGGTCACATATGCATCCCGCACGGCTGGAGATCTCTGCCCAACAACGTCCCACCGCGTCCCACGAAGCCCGGCGGTCAACGACATTGCGGACGGTGCCCAGGACCGGTCCTCGATGATCTGTCGGATCGATGGGTCCGAGAAGTCGAGGAGTTCGGTCTGGCGAAGATGCACCTGCTGCGCTGGATGGGCAACGCATGGCACGTCGCCAGGGCGCCAACTCAGGTCTCGCGATCGTCGATCGGCTGCCAGCATCATCATCGCAGCGACCACCACGGCGGTCCGAGTTCTGTGCATTCTCGAGGTGTGTAGTGTTCCAACTTGTCCCGTTCGCGGGAGGAAGGGGATCATTGTGAGTATCTCTGAGTTGGGGAATTTTCTCGAGGGGGATTTGCTCGAACCGGGTGACCGGGGTTTCGAGGATGGCCGCCGGCTGTGGAACGCTCGGTTCGATCGCAGCCCCGACCTCGTCGCTCGGTGTACGACCACCCGGGACGTCAAGGCGGCCATTGACTTCGCCCGGGTTCAAGGCGGAACACTGTCGGTCAGAGGGGGCGGCCATTCCTATGCTGCCAACAGTGTCGCCGACGATGGCTTGCTCATCGACCTGGCGCTGATGAAGGCCGTAAGCGTCGACGCGTCGACCAGGAGGGTGACCGTCGAGGGCGGAGTCACCTGTGCCGAGATGGATGCCGCCACCCAACTGCACGGCCTCGCCGTGCCCACGCCGACGGTCTCGTCGGTCGGAGTGATCGGCGCTGCGCTGGGCGGTGGTGGCGGCTACCTCAGCCGCAGGTACGGCCTGACGCTCGACAGCATCATCTCGGCCGAGGTGGTCACCGCAGACGGCCAGGTACTGCGGGTTGCCGACGATCAGCATCCCGATCTGTTCTGGGCGATCCGCGGGGGCGGTGGCAACTTCGGTGTCGTCACCCGACTCGAACTCGGATTGCACGAGGTAGGCCCGCAGGTTCTTTCCGGGCAGATCATCTACCCGTTCGACGGCGCCGCTGATCATCTTCGGTTCTTTCGCGACTTCATGGATCAGGCACCCGACGAGTTCCAGTGCTATCCGTTCTGTTTCCGTGTCCCACCGATCGACGCGTTTCCAGCGGAGACACACGGCAAGCCCGTTCTCGATTTCGTGTTCTGTCATCAGAACCCCGACGCGATCGACTTCGTGCAGCCGCTCAGGGAGTTGGGCGAACCGATCATTGACGCGGTCGGGGTCAACAGCTATGCCGAAACCCAGACGACTTTCGACGCCAACATGCCCAAAGGGCTGCGCTACACGTCCAAGGCGCACGACCTCGCTGAGCTCACCGACGGAGCGATCGACACGATGGTCGAGTACGTGCCACGGATGGCTGGTGCGTTGACCGCCGCATATTTCGATCCGCTCGGACGCGCTATCAGCCGGGTTGAGACCACGGCGACTCCGTACGGGGGTCGAGCTACTTCCTACGGATTCCACATCATCGCCGGGTGGATCGAGTCCGACGAGGACGACTCGGTCCTGGGATGGGCCGGCGAGTTCCATGATGCGATGGCAGCGCATTCCACCGGGGGGGTCTACGTGAATCTGATCGCCGACGACGAGACCGCCCGCATCCCCTCCGCCTACGGCCCCAATTACGAGCGCCTCGTCGAACTGAAACGACGTTGGGACCCGGAAAATCTCTTCAGCAGCAACTACAACATCGCGCCAAGCTGAGGTGACGCAAGGGTGCGGTCGCCGTCGCCGCTCGGACATGTCAGACAAACCCCTGCACAGGAAGCCCCACACTTGGTGCGGCGGGTTGGTATCGAACCCACGGCCAGAACCCACGACCAGGGGCCGCGACCAGAACCCGCGACCAGGGGCTATGAGATGTCGCAGGCGGTCGAACACGACTACTCGCGACCCAAGACAGACGACGACATGTCGGGATTGCGAAAGCGGGTGGCAACGGCGATCGGATTCCGCCCACTTGCGATGCGGCGCCCGGTATACGGACCTCGCACTGCGGCGCGAGCGGCTCAGGGTCGGCTGCGGCTGCGGCTGCGGCTGCGGCTGCGGGCCAAGTCGCCATGTTGTGTCTGGAGACCGCGCGGATTGATCCCTCTGGGTCTACATACAGCGCCAAGCCCACCAGCACCCCAGGTCACGGGCAGCTCGACGCCAGGTTGGGTCGCCAACAGTCGCCAATCCAGATCAATCCGCTGAGTCTCCTGACACAACGTGGTCTGGGCTGGTGTTGGTGCTGATCGCCGGTGGTGGCGGCGGAGCGTTCGGTGTGCTGTTACCGATGGTTTGACCCTTCGGGGTCGACGTGTTCGATGCGGATTGAGGGTTGCCGGAAACTCTGTGACACCCCCTGATCATGATGGGGGTATGCAGATTGGTGGGGTGGTCGAGCGGGTGCGGGAGGTGTCGTTGACCAGCGGCGACCCGGCGGCTGGGCGTTTGGTGTTGGAGTCTGCGATCACAGCATCAGCTCAGA
>CALFRK010000077.1 GCA_937919625.1 uncultured Ilumatobacter sp. | reverse complement strand
GAGGGTGGCCGTACCGTGGGTGCCGGCCGCGTCGTCAACATCATCAAGTGACCGATCAAACTTCGAGCTGAGACGAGAGAACTATGGCCCAGAGCATCAGAATCCGATTGAAAGCATTCGATCACGAGATCATCGACCAGTCGACGAAGAAGATCGTCGAGACGGTCAATCGCACCGACGCGACCATCCGTGGTCCGATCCCGCTGCCGACCGACAAGCACCGCTACACCGTCATCCGCGGCCCGCACGTAGACAAAACGTCGCGTGAGCACTTCGAGATGCGTGTCCACAAACGTTTGATCGACATCGTCAATCCGAACGCCAAGACGATCGACTCGCTGCAGCGGATCGAGCTTCCGGCAGGTGTCGACATCGAAATCAAAATCCAGCAGGGCTGAGGCAACTCGCTTTGCGACTGCGACGACTCGTCGCTGGGATTGCATGAACAACTCGAGAGCCGGCGGCGATGCCGCCGGCTCTCGTCGTTTTAGATGTGTCGGATCGGCGGCTGTTCTCGATTGTCGTAATCGGTCTCCGCTTTGCTTTGACCGTTTGGTCCTTGTATCGCGTCGCTGGCGCTTGCGCCTGGGCGGCGCGCTGCGACCGGGCGCGGTGTCCGGTTTTCACGTTGTTGCTTAGTTGTGCGGTCGTTTCTATTGACTCGGGTATGAGAACATCGTCTTCATGCGTGCTCAGCCTGCGGGTAGCCACTACGTCGGAGGGCGGTTCGTCGACTCGTCGGGGCCGGTGATCGAGAGTTGCTACCCGGCGACCCGAGAAGTGATCGCCTTGCTGCACGAGGCGGACGACGACACGATCGGGGCAGCGATCGATGCCGCGACCGCAGGTGCAGTCGTGTGGGCGGCGACGCCGTGGGCCGAGCGGGGACGCGTGTTACGGGCGGCGGCGGCGCTGATCCGCGAACGTAACCACGAGCTGTCTGTGCTGGAGACCCTCGATACCGGCAAGCCGCTGCAGGAGACGCTTGTCGCCGATGCCACCTCGGGTGCCGATTGTTTGGAGTACTTCGGCAGCCTGGCCGCAACCGTGACCGGCGAGTACATCGACCTCGGCGGGTCGTTCACGTACACCCGCCGCGAGCCGCTCGGTGTGTGTGTCGGGATCGGTGCCTGGAACTACCCGATCCAGATTGCCTGCTGGAAGGCAGCGCCTGCGTTGGCGGCCGGCAACGCGATGGTGTTCAAACCGTCGGAGGTCACGCCGCTCAGCGCCCTCGCACTGGCGGCGATCCTGACCGAGGCCGGCCTGCCGGACGGCGTCTTCAATGTGGTCCAGGGCGGCGGGCGCGTCGGCGCCGCGCTGGTCGAGCATCCCGGAGTCGCCAAGGTCTCGGTTACCGGCTCGGTTGCGACCGGCGAAAGGGTCGCAACCGGCGCCGCCATCGGACTCAAGCATGTCACCCTCGAGCTTGGCGGCAAGTCACCGATGATCGTGTTTGATGACGCCGATCTCGACAACGCCGTCAGCGCAGCGATGCTCGGCAACTTCTACTCGAGCGGCCAGATCTGCTCGAACGGCACTCGTGTGTTCGTTCATCGCTCCGTTCATGACGAATTTGTGCGGCGACTCGTCGATCGCACCGAGCGAATCGTGTTGGGTGACCCGCTCGACGAGGCGACTCAGATGGGTCCGCTCGTCAACGAGCGTCAGTACCTCAGCGTGCTCGGGTATCTCGAACTCGGCCCCAGAGAGGGGGCGCGGATCGCGAGCGGGGGAACGGCCGCCGATGTCGAGGGATTGCCCAAGGGCTGGTTCGTGCAGCCCACGGTGTTCACCGGAGTCGCTGATTCGATGCGAATCGCCCAAGAGGAGATTTTTGGGCCGGTGATGTGTGTATTGACCTTCGATGACGAGCGTGAGGTCGTCGAGCGCGCCAACAGTCTTGATGTTGGTCTGGCGGCTGGTGTCTTCACCAATGACATCCAACGCGCCCACCGTGTCGTGGCCGAGTTGCAGGCCGGTACGTGTTGGATCAACACGTACAATCTGACGCCGATCGAGGCTCCGTTCGGTGGCTACAAGCGTTCGGGTATCGGCCGCGAGAACAGCCGCGCGGCGCTCGATCACTACAGCCAGATCAAGAGCGTCTACGTCGAAGCAGGCGACGTCGAATCACCGTTTTAGATCTTGCGACCTAGGCGGAAGGGCGATCTTTGCGGAAGCCGATTGCGGTCCCGGCCGCCATCAGCGCCACGCTGGCGAACAACACGGCGCTGGCCAACACATTGACCTGCGGTGGGAACCGGACTCGGAAGCTGCCGTTGATGTAGAGCGGGAACGTGTTCAGCGACCCGGCATTGAACAGCGTGATGATGAAGTCGTCAAGCGAAAGCGCAAACGACAAAAGTGCGGCCGCCAGAATGCCAGGAAGAATCAGCGGAAAGGTGACCTTCCAGAATGTTCGCATCGGGCTTGCGCCGAGATCTTGGGCCGCCTGTTCGAGGGTCCAGTCGAATCCGCGCACGCGCGCTCTGACCGTCAGAGCGACGAAGCTCACCTGAAACATGATGTGTGCGATCACCACGGTGGCGAAGCCACGCGTGATGTCCCAATCCAAGAACAGCGTCGCCAATGACGAGCCCAACACGATCTCGGGGGTGGTCAGGGGCAAGATCAAGAAGAAGTTCAACGTAGCGCTGCCGCGGAACTTGTAGCGGACCAGCGCGACCGCCATCAGCGAGCCGAGGACCGTGGCGATGACGGTGGAGATCGAGGCGATCTTCAAGCTCTCGACGAACGCGTTGGTGAGCGACTCGTCGGCAAACGGGTCCTTCCAGTTGCGCAGTGTGAACTCTTGCCATTGAACGTTGTAGTTGCCGCGCGGCTGATTGAACGAGAACGCGACGATCCACACAATCGGAACAAAAAGGTACATCAACGCCAGCACCGCGAACACGTTGAGTGACCACTTGGCGATCGAACCGCGCACAGAGGTCGGAGCACTCATGCCAGGTCTTCCGTGCCGAAGAATCGGCTGTAGATCAATACGAGGATGGTGATGATGGCCATCAGCACGAACGACATCGCCGAAGCGAGCGGAACATTGTTCTGGACCAGGAACTGATCCTGAATCGAGTTTCCGATCATGGTGGTGCTCGGACTGCCGAGGTAGAACGCGTTCACAAAATCGCCGGCGGCCGGAATGAACGTCAGCAAAGTGCCGGCGAAGACGCCTGGCAGCGATAGCGGGACCACGATTTTGCGGAATGCCCCCGCAGACGTGGAGTAGAGATCCTGTGCGGCATCGACGAGCCCAGGGTCGACCTTCTCGAGGCTGACATAGATCGGCAGAATCATGAATGGCAAGAAGTTGTAGGTGAGCCCGCCGATGACCGCCGCCGGTGTTTGCAGGATTCGTCCGTTGTCCATAATCCCGACCCCCTCGAACAGGCCGGACAACTTGACGAAGTCGAGCATCTGAACCACCCAACCGGTATCGGCGAGCAGGCTCCGCCAGGCGATCGTGCGGATCAGATAAGACGTGAAGAACGGCACCACGACGAGACCCAACATCAACGTTCGGTAGCGACCGCCGCGGAAGGCGATCACGTACGCCAACGGATAGCCGATCAAGATTGTCAATACGGTGGCGACGCCGGCGTACAGGAACGCTCGGCCGAACTGGGCGTCGAAATCGGCGAACGCCCTGCGATAGTTGCCAAAGTTCCAATCGAAGTCGGCGTCGACCGCGAATCGACTCGGCAACGTCGACAACGAAAGGCGAAGCAACGTCACCAGCGGGGCGAGGTAGAACAACGCCAACCACAGCGCGCCGGGCTTGAGCAGGCCATACGGGGCGATGCGGCGGCGGGCATCCGGACCGCCGATGACTGCCGTGAAGATCAGCCAGACAACGCTGGCGAAGACGAGTGCCAACGCCAACAGGGCGACTGGGCCAGTGACCCAACGCGCTCCGATCGCGGTGAGCAGTGCCCCCGCACCAACCAGCGCCCCGAGCCCAACGAACTCGGGGCGCTTCCACCGCCGAACGGCGGTCGGCGTTGCGGACTTGGACATCGCAGTGGTCAGGCGCCCGTGATCTTGGAGAACGCGGCGTCGAACTCGGCCTCGACCTCGTCAGACAGAGTCGCGAAGCTCCGCGTGTTTGCCAACGTTGCATCGTCCGGGAAGATCAAGGGGTTCTCTGCCAGCTCGGCGTCGATCTTGGCGACCTCTTCGCGAACTCCCTTCACCGGCGAAACGTATTGCACCCAGGCCGTGAGCTGCGCTGCCTGCACCGGGTCGTAAACGAAGTTCATCCACTTGGCGGCCGAATCGCGATTCTTGGCACCCTTCGGCATGACCATCGTGTCGGCCCAGCTGGTGGCTCCCGATTCGGGGAACAGGAACCGAACGGCGGGGTTGTCGAGCTGGATTTGGGCGACGTCGCCCGACCAGCCGATCGTGGCTGCAAAGTTGCCGTTGGCGAGATCGTCGAAATAGTCGTTGCCGTGGAAGCGGCGGATCTGCCCGTCGTTCTTGGCCTTTTCGAGCTTTTCGAATGCTGGCGCGGCCTCGTCGAACGAGCTGATCTTCGAGATGTCGACGCCCTGGCTCAACAGGATCACCCCAATCGTGTCTCGCATCTCGGTCAGCGCCCCGACCTTGCCGGCGAACTCGGGCAGGAAAAGCTCGTCGACACTGGTCAGCTCGCGGCCGGTGACATCGATGTTGTAGGCGATGCCTGCAAATCCGGTCTGCCACGGCAGCGAGAACTCACCGGTTGGGTCCCAGGCAGGTTTCGCCAGGTCGTCGCGGAGATTCTTCTTGTTCTCGATCTGGTCGAGCGGCAGTTTGTCGACCCAGCCAAGACCGATCAAGCGGCCTGCCAGCCAGCTGGTCGGGGCGATCAGGTCGGGATCGATGGCGTCACCTCGGCCCAAAATCGGTTGAATTTTTGCGAAGTATTCGTTGTTGTCATTGAACGCTTCGGTATAGGTCATATCGACGCCGCTTGCTTCGATGAAGCGGTCGATCGTGCCGGTTGCGCCGTCCTCGGTGGGATCGATGTACGCCGGCCAGTTCTCGAAGAACAACGTGTTGCCACCACCACCACCATCGCTGCCGCCGCAGGCAGCGAGCAGCTGGGGCAGCGTCAATCCTGCGGCGCCCAGGGCGCCGGACCGCATGAGGAACTGGCGCCTGCTGAGGTTGGTGCCCTTTGGACGAATGGATCGTTGGTTCATGTCAGTGCTTCTCCTGGTCGGTGTTACAGCGATGCTTCGACATCGTCGATGTCGGTGTTGGTGGCGCCCGCGGTGACAGGCACGCCTTCTATCAAGAAGGCCGCGCCGGGATTCCATCTGACATGGACGTTCGAACCGGGCCGAATGTGTGGCACCTCGGCATCGGTCATCTGGGCGACGATTATGGTGCCATCGGCCAACTCGGCTTCGAGTCTGGTCGAGGCACCTTGGAAGATGAGCTCTTTGACCGTGCCCAAGATGCTGCGGTGGTCGGACGCCGGTTCGGTCGTGGCGTTGAGACGTTCTGGTCGCAACATCACCGATACCCGTTCGCCGATTGCCGGGGGTGCAGCGACGCGGGCCCGAATCGTGCCGCCCGAAGCGAGGGCGACAACGGCATCGGCGCCATCGTGGGCAGTGACTTCTCCAGGGAGCAGGTTGGCGGAACCGATGAAACCTGCCACGAACAGCGACGCCGGCGAGTGGTAGATCTGCTCGGGGGATCCGATCTGCTCGACACGGCCCTGACTCATGACAGCGATCCGGTCGCTCATCGTGAGAGCCTCACCCTGATCGTGGGTGACGAACACGAACGTGATCCCGACCTCGCGTTGGATTCGCTTCAGCTCGAGCTGCATCGCTTCGCGTAGCTTGAGGTCGAGCGCCGCCAGCGGTTCGTCGAGCAATAGGGCGCTGGGCATGTTGACCAAGGCCCGTGCCAGGGCTACGCGCTGTTGTTGCCCACCCGACAACTGCGACGGTTTGCGTGCCGCGAACTCTTCCAGCCGGACCACCTCGAGCATCTCGCGAACGCGCGGTTCGTAGGTTTCCTTGGGGACCCTGTGGCTGCGCGGCCCAAACGCGATATTTTCAGTAACGGTCATGTGCGGGAACAACGCGTACTGCTGGAACACGGTATTCACGTTGCGCTTGTAGGGCGGCGTTCGCGAGACATCGACGCCTTCGAGTATCACTCGGCCGCGAGTCGGCTGCTCGAACCCGGCGATCATCTTGAGGGTCGTGGTCTTGCCGCATCCGGATGGTCCGAGCATGGCGAAGAACTCGCCCCGCTCGATGCTGAAGTCGGCTCGTTCGACAGCGACGAAGTCGCCGAAACTCTTGCCGACGTCTTCCAGCACGATGACGTCGTCGCGCCCCTTTGTCTCCCCCATGGGTGTGCGTTCACCTCGCAATTTGCCACGACGTGTTTCGCCGTGGTGAAACATTGCCATCCGCGACGGTGGATCTGCAAGCGCGGGTGTGGTCGAGATGCCGCGTCATAGTCGAGATGCCGCGTCATAGAGGTGTGGACATAGTTAGAACCATCGCAACCGCGTGAAGAATCGGCCCCGGTGTTGATAGACCATTGAGCGTGAGTTCGACGTCGCCGCTCCCCGAGCCCTCCTGGGATACACCTAGTCCGCCAGAGCACGACCGCGTCAAGATCGATTCGACCCCGAACTCGTTCGATGTTTCGAGCGTGGTGAACCCGCGGCTTGGTCGCCAACGTGGGGCGCCGGTTCTGTCTACGTCGCCGATCTCGCCGCCGCCGTTGCCCCCATCCCCACCCAAGCGGCGTCGCAAGTGGCCGCTTCGGTTGGCGCTCGGCACAACGGTGACGATGGCGATGGTCGGCTCCGGCTTTGCCGGAGCCGCGATCTACCAACGGCTAGATCGTGACCCTCGTCCTCCTCAGCGGGGATCGAACGTAGCGCTCGATCTCGGAGCGGTTCGCGAATCAGACCTGCCACCTATCAATGTCGCCGCCGTGGCGTCCTATGTTGCCCCATCGGTTGTCACGATCAGCGCCGATATCGAGAGTCCGTTCGGCGTAGGTGGGTCGATCGGCACAGGCGTGATCATCACGGCTGACGGTGAGATTGTCACGAACGCCCACGTGGTCGCCGATGCCACCGAGATCCGTGTTCGTCTCGCCGGCGAGACCGAGCCGCGTCCGGCGACCCTGCTTGCGGTCGATCCCGGCAATGATTTGGCGTTATTGCGAATCAGCGGCAGCGGGTTTGTGCCCGCCACCTTCGCCGAGCCAGAGTCGGTACGGATCGGCGACCAGGTCGTTGCGATCGGGTTTGCGCTCGATCTCGCTGGTGCGCCATCGGTCACACTCGGCATCGTGTCAGCGCTCGACCGCACGATCCAGACCGATGGCAGTGGCGCGCTCGATGGGCTGATCCAGACCGACGCCGCCATTTCGTCTGGCAACTCCGGCGGACCTTTGGTCAACGCGTTGGGACAGGTGGTCGGCATCAATACTGCCGTCGCACGCAGCGATAGCACAACGGCGGCCAGCAACATCGGGTTTGCGATCTCTGGCGCCGAGGCGATACCGGTGATCGATGCGCTGCGACGCCAGGCCGATGGTGTGCCACGCCAAGAGGGCTACCTTGGCGTCAGTCTTGGCGATCGTACCGATGGCGGACAGGGCGCCGTGATCGGTGCCGTCGACGACGGAACCCCGGCTGACGCGGGAGGCCTCATGGCGTTCGACATTGTGGTCGCGGTCGACGACAACACGATCGATGGTGCCTCAGGGTTGGTCGCCGCGATTCGCGACCACGAACCTGGCGATGAGATCGAAATTGTGGTGCTTCGCGGCGGCGAACGGCTGGCTCTCTCGGTGGTTCTGACGAACCGCCCGGCAACATGACCAACTCTGTGACCGTGTGCAACGAGATCAGGCCCGCTGCCTTCCATTGTGACGCGTTTCACAAATACTTTTTCCGAGACCGGCGTTGCTGGTTGTGGGCGTGAACCGGGACCGATAACATCTCATGGCTGTGTCCAGGAGGTTGTCTGGCGCAACAACGTGTTCGCAATCGATGTCCGTGTGAGCCTGATCCGGCCAAGCAATCAGCAAATCCGGCAGGGACCTCACGGCGACAACTTGACCGAGTGCTCCGTTCGCCCGACAAGGCAGCGGAGCATTTGCGTGAGAGCCGAAAGGTTCGTCGACCGCAACGGCCATGTATCAGTGGATAGCCCGCAAGGGCTCGATCAACTCGAAGGAAGCCGCAATGGCACAAACAGTGATTCTCGGCGAAAAGGTCGGGATGACGCAGAAGTGGGTCGACGACAAGGTCATCCCGGTCACGGTGCTCCGTGTCGAACCCATGCGCATCGTCCAGATCAAGACGACCGAACGTGACGGCTACACGGCCCTGCAGGTTACATATGGGCACCGTGACGCCAAGAAACTCAACAAACCGGCTGCCGGCCACTACGACAAGGCTGGGGTCCAGCCCGGCAAGCGTTTGGTCGAGCTGCGTCTCGACTCGGTCGACGGCTTCGAAGTTGGTCAAGAGATCACCGTCGAGGCGCTCACCGCCGGCAGCTTGGTCGACGTGACCGCAACCAGCCGCGGCAAGGGCTTTGCCGGCGTCATGAAGCGTCACAATTTCAAGGGTATGAGCGCCAGCCACGGCGTCCACAAGACTCACCGCACGCCAGGCTCGGTAGGCGCCTGCTCGTTTCCTGGTCGTGTGTTCAAGGGCAAGCGGATGGCCGGCCACATGGGCAACGAGCAAGTCACCACCCTCAACCTCGAGGTGGTCGACGCCGACGTCGAGCGCAATCTGCTGCTCATCAAGGGTTCGGTTCCGGGCCCCAACGGTGGGGTCGTGTCCGTCCGCAATGCCGTCAAGGCTGCTGTGAAGGGAGCCTGATCAACATGACCCAGATAACCCTCAAGAACGCCGCCGGCAAGGATGCCGGCAAGATCGAACTCGATGACGCGACGTTCGGTATCCAGCCCAACGTGCCCGTCATGCACCAGGTCGTCACCGCTCAACTCGCTGCCCGCCGGTCGGGTACGCAGAGCACCAAGACCCGCAGTGAAGTGCGCGGTGGCGGTGCCAAGCCGTTCCGCCAGAAGGGCACCGGCAATGCCCGTCAGGGCTCGATCCGAGCACCGCACTACAGCGGCGGCGGTGTGGCCCACGGTCCGAAGCCTCGCAAGTATGGCCAGAAGACTCCCAAGAAGATGATTGGCCTGGCTCTGCGTTCGGCACTGTCCGATCGTGCCGCCGAGGGCAAGATCATCGTCCTCGACGATTGGGGTTTCGACAAGCCCAGCACCAAGGCCGCCAAGGCGGCGTTGGTCGGTCTCGGGATCGATGCCAAGGCGTTGGTCGTGATCGGTCGCGACGATGCCGCGACTGCGTTGAGCTTCCGCAACCTCACCGAGGTCCAGCTCATCACCCCTGGCGAACTCAACGCTTACGACGTGTTGTGCAACGAGTACATAGTGTTCACGCAGTCGGTCCTGCCTACCCCGCCTGAGCCCAAAAAGGCCAAGTTGGCCAAGCCGGTCGCCGCGCCTGATTCCGGCCCGGCGGCAGTTCGGTCGGCCAAGCCAGCCGCCGCGCCCGATGCCGCTAACGATGAGCCACTCGAGGTCGCCGAGCCTGCTCAGTTTGCGGGCGCAGTCAAGGCGCTCGCTGATGGGTCGCAGCCCGATGGTTACAACATCAAGGGCAACGCCGGCTCGATGCTGTATCACGTACCAGGCAGTTCGTTCTACAGCCGCACGAAGGCTGAGATGTGGTTCGACACCGAAGAGAACGCAGAGGCCGCAGGGTTTTCCAAGCCCGCCTCGCAGCAGAAGGCACAAGACGCAGGTGCAGCCGAAGAGCCAAGCGCCAGCGACGAGTCGGACGGAGGGAGCGGCCAAAGCGAAGCAGAGGCCAGTCCCGACCCTCAGAAGGACAGTGAGTGATGAAGGACCCACGTGACATCATCCTGGCTCCGGTCGTCTCCGAGAAGAGCTACGGCCTGATGGAGACCGGTGTTTACACATTCAAGGTGCACACGAGCGCCAGCAAGCCCGAGATCCGTGATGCGGTCGAGGCGATCTGGGGTGTCGAGGTGCTGAAGGTCAACACCCTCAATCGCAAGGGCAAGGCCACACGATCACGCGGCACCAACCGCCGCGGTTCCAAGCCCGACACCAAGCGCGCCATCGTCACGCTGGCGGCGGGTGAGATCCCGCTGTTCGAGAACTGAGGTCATCATGGCGATTCGTTCACGCAAGCCCACAAGCCCAGCCCGTCGTTTCCAGACGTCGTCCGACTTCTCAGAGGTCACCAAGACGACGCCTGAGCGGACGCTGCTCGTGCCCAAGTCCAAGTCCGGTGGCCGCAACGCGTACGGCCGCATGACATCGCGCCATCGCGGTGGCGGCCACAAACAGCGCTATCGCATCGTCGACTTCAAGCGTGTCAAAGACGGCATCTCGGCCAAGGTCGCCGGGATCGAGTACGACCCGAACCGCACGTGCCGGATTGCCCTGCTGCATTACGCAGACGGCGAGAAGGCATACATCCTGGCGCCCAAGGGCCTAGCTGTCGGCGATCACGTGCAAAGTGGTCATGGGGCCGACATCAAGCCCGGCAATGCTCTGCCACTGCGCTACATCCCGGTTGGTACCACGGTTCACAACGTCGAACTGCGGCCCGGCCAGGGTGGCAAGATCGGCCGTTCGGCCGGTATCGCCGTGCAGTTGGTCGCCAAGGAAGGCGAGTACGCCACCTTACGTATGCCGTCGACCGAGATGCGCCGGGTACCGATCGACTGCCGTGCAACGGTAGGCGAGGTCGGCAACAGCGAGCACGAGCTGATCAAGATCGGCAAGGCCGGGCGTAACCGCTGGAAGGGCGTCAAGCCCCAGACCCGCGGTGTCTCCATGAACCCGGTCGACCACCCGCTCGGCGGTGGCGAAGGCCGTACCTCCGGCGGTCGTCCCGCCGTATCTCCATGGGGTAAGCCCGAAGGCCGCACCCGTTCCAAGAAGAAGGCCAGCCAGAAGATGATTGTCCGTCGTCGCCGTTCCGGTCGCGGGCGTCGCTGAGGCAGGAGAGAGAAATCATGTCACGCAGTCTCAAAAAGGGCCCGTTCGTCGACGAGCATTTGCTCAAAAAGGTTGACGCCCAAAACGCCGCCGGCGAGCGCAAGGTCATCAAGACCTGGTCGCGTCGCTCGACCGTCATTCCCGACATGGTCGGCCACACGATCGCCGTGCACGACGGCCGCAAACACGTACCGGTGTACGTCACCGAGTCGATGGTGGGTCACAAGCTCGGCGAGTTCAGCCCGACCCGTACGTTCAGGTTCCACGCCGGACAGGAAAAAGGAGCACGTCGCTAATGCGCGGTCCGAAGCTGAATGAGGGCGCCACCGCGGTCGGTGAGCGCCACGGCACCAAGGCCACCGCCAAGTATGTGCGGTCGTCTGCCTACAAGGCCAGGGTCGTGCTCGATCTGATCCGTGGTCTCGATGTGAAGCGCGCCGATCAGGTGTTGCAGTTCACCGAGCGGTCGATCGCTCACGACATCCGCAAGGTGCTCGCCAGCGCCGTCGCCAACGCGACCGATGCCGACAGCGGCGCGTATGTCGCCGACGCCGACGAGTTGTTCGTGCTGGCCTGTTTCGCCGATGAGGGCCCCACATTGCGTCGCTTCCGTCCGCGTGCTCGCGGTCGTGCGACCCGTATCCGCAAACGCACTTGTCACATCACGATCGTTCTCGCTCGCATGGGCGAGGACCGGATCGAGATCGTGCAGGCCCGCGCCGAGGGGTCGACTGGCGGCGCCAACGCCAACCGCCGTGCCCGCGTCGAGCGCAGCCGCAAGCGTGCCGAAGCCGCCAAGTCGCAAATCGACGCGATCGATGCCGACGAGGCGATCGAAGACGCCGCTGAGCAAGCAATCGACGAAGCAATCGACGAAGCAGTCGACGCCGCCGAGCCCGACAAGCAAGCTGCAAGTGCCGGCGACGAGTCTGACGCAGCGGGCGCGGCAAGCGAACACGACGCCCGTTTCGCCCCAGCAGAATGGGCTGGCTCGGTCACACCCGACGCTGACGGCAACGGCCCCGAATCGCACGCCATCAAGGGCAACGCCGAGTCGATGCTGTACCACACCCCCGACAGCCGGTACTACAAGGTCACCAAGGCAGAGGTGTGGTTCGACACCGAAGCAAACGCTGAAGCGGCTGGCTTTGCGAAGCCCGGTACCCAGAAGGACGAGGACTGATTCATGGGTCAGAAGGTCAATCCGTACGGCTTCCGCCTCGGCGTGAGCACCGACTGGAAGAGCCGTTGGTTCTCCGAGCGCGATTACAAGCAGTACCTCACGGAGGACTGGCAGATCCGCCAGGCCGTGATGGTTCGTCTCGAGTCGGCTGCGATTAGCCGGATCGAGATCGAGCGCACCCGCGACAAGCTGCGCGTAGATGTGCACACGGCCCGCCCGGGCATTGTGATCGGCCGTCGAGGCGCTCAAGCTGACGAACTGCGCACGATGATCACCAAGATCACGGGCAACGCCAAGATCCAGCTCAATATCGTCGAAATCAAGGCGCCCGAGCTCGACGCTGCGCTGATCGCTCAGGGTGTCGCCGATCAGCTGTCCAACCGGATCGCCTTCCGGCGTGCGATGAAGCGTGCGGTGCAAAACGCACAGCGCGCCGGCGCACTCGGAATCCGTGTCCAGTGCTCGGGTCGCCTCGGTGGCGCCGAGATGAGCCGTACCGAGTGGTACAGAGAAGGTCGCGTCCCACTCCACACGCTGCGCGCCGATATCGACTACGGCTTCCGTGAGGCAAAGACTGCCAACGGCCGGGTTGGCGTGAAGGTGTGGCTGTACAAGGGCGACATCCTTCCGTACAAGGCCGCCAACGAGGACAAGATCGTCCGCGAGGCCGCAATGGCGGTTGGCGAGACCTCGGGTCAGACCGCCGACGAGGGCCCCCGCAAGGTCGTGTCGTCCGCCGCCCGTCGCCGTGATCAGGCTCCCGAGCCCGAGACGCAGCCATTGCTCAAAGATGCCGATCCCGAGCTAGAGAAGCTGCTCGACGAAGAAGAGACCATCGCCCGCCAGACCCGTGAGGGTCACGAGACTCCGCACTTCCGTGCGGACGACTGAGCGCGGTCGAGAAAGCACGCCAAGGACCACATCATGTTGATGCCTCGCAAAGTTGCACATCGAAAGCACCACCGCGGCCGCACCCGCGGCATGACGAAGGGTGGCAGCGAGCTGCACTTCGGAGAATACGGAATCCAGGCTCTCGAGCCGGGCTGGTTGAGCGCCCGTCAGATCGAAGCCGCCCGTGTCGCTATGACCCGATCGATCCGCCGCGGCGGCAAGGTTTGGATCAATATTTTCCCAGATAAGCCTGTCACCAAGAAGCCGGCCGAGACCCGCATGGGTTCAGGCAAGGGCAACCCCGAGTTCTGGGTAGCCGTGGTTCGCCCGGGGCGAGTGCTGTTCGAGCTCTCGTACCCCGACGAGGAACTTGCCAAGACTGCCATGAACAAGGCGATCCAAAAGCTTCCGATCAAGGCACGCATCATTACGCGTGAGGAGACGATCTGACATGGCACGTAAGCACAAGCTGGACCAGATGGACATGACCGAACTGGTCGAAGAGCTGCGCGAGTCGAAGCACGAGGCGCTCAACCTGCGCTTCCGCAACGCCACCGGCCAGCTAGAGAACACGGCTGAGATCACGAAGGTTCGCCGACAGATCGCACGGATCAACACCGTCATCCGCCAGCGAGAGATCGCAGCGGCCGAGGCAGAAGGGTGAGCCGACCGTGAGCCAGACATCATTCATCGAGGACACGAGCGGACCTCAAAGGAGCGGAGCGACAGCTCCGCTCGAGTCCGGAAGCTGAGAGAACCATGAGCGAAATCGATACCCCAACCACCGACGCCGCTACGGTCGAGGTGCGCAATAACCGCAAGGTACGCGAAGGCGTAGTCACCTCGGCAGGGATGGACAAAACCATCGTCGTCACCGTGACCGACCGCGTTCGCCACGCTAGGTACAACAAGTTTGTCTTGCGGTCGAAGAAGTTGTATGTGCACGACGAGGCCAACGACGCCGGCCAGGGCGACAAGGTCCGAGTGATGGAGACCCGTCCGCTCAGCAAGAACAAGCGCTGGCGTCTGGTCGAGATCCTGGAACGGGCGAGGTAATCAAATGATCCAACAGGAATCGCGACTTCGGGTCGCCGACAACAGCGGTGCCAAGCAGGTGCTCTGCATCAAGGTGCTCGGTGGCACGCGCCGCCGCTACGCCTCGATTGGTGACATCTTCGTGGCGACCGTCAAAGACGCCATCCCGGGCGCAGCGGTCAAGAAGGGCGACGTCGTCAAGTGCGTGGTCGTTCGAGTCAAGAAAGAAAAGCGACGCCCCGACGGCAGCTACATCCGCTTCGACGAGAATGCCGCCGTTCTGATCAAGGACGACCTGACACCGCGCGGTACGCGCATCTTCGGCCCGGTCGGGCGCGAGCTGCGCGATCGCAAGTTCATGCGAATCGTTTCGCTCGCACCGGAGGTGATCTGACATGCGCAGCATGACAGCACGACCGAGCGGGCGCCAGCGAGCCGGGCGTCGATCGGTTCGGGGCGCAGCCCCGAGGAGGAATTGAGATGAAGCTCCGTAAAGGTGACCATGTACGAGTCATCACAGGCAAGGACAAGGGCAAGGAAGGCGTCGTCGAACGCGTCATGCCCAAGGACGACAAGGTGCTCGTCAGCGGCGTCAGCACGGCGTCAAAGCATCAGCGGGCCCGCCGCGCCAACGAACAGTCTGGGATCATCGACAAGGACATGCCGATCCATGTGTCCAACGTCATGTACCTGCACAAGGGCAAGACCGTCCGTCTCGGCTACGCCGAGAACGACGGCAAGAAGATCCGGATCGCACGCCCGAGTGGTGAGGAAGTCTGATGAACGCCACGGCAACTCAACCGCGACTGAAGTCGCGCTACAACAACACGATCAAGGCCCAGTTGGCCAAAGACCTCGGCATCGAAAACGAGATGCAAATCCCGCGACTCGACAAGATCGTCATCAACATGGGTGTCGGTCAGGCAACTCAGCAGCCGTCGCTGCTCGAGAAGGCCGTCGACGAGCTCACCCTGATCGCCGGCCAAAAGCCGGTGGTCACCAAAGCCCAGACCTCGATCGCCGCATTCAAGTTGCGTGAGGGCCAGGCGATTGGCACCAAGGTGACACTGCGCGGCGATCGCATGTGGGAGTTCTTCGACCGGCTGCTGGCAGTCGCGATTCCTCGTATTCGCGACTTTCGGGGTCTCCCCGCCCATTCGTGGGATGGGCGTGGCAACTACACGTTTGGTCTCAACGACCAGACGGTGTTCCCCGAGATCAATGTCGACAACGTCGACCACCAGCGTGGCATGGATATCACGATCGTGACCACGGCGATCACGAACGAGGGCGGCAAGGCGCTGCTCGATTCGTTCGGATTTCCGTTCAAAAAGGGCGTTGACGCTGACAACGCCCCCCGCAAGATCAGGCGCCGTGGCCCATACCGCGGCCGCAAGTGACCGAGTAGGCGAGAAGAGACATGGCCAAGAAAGCATTGATCAACAAGGCTGCTGCCAAGCCGAAGTACAAGGTACGCGGATACACGCGTTGCCGACGCTGCGGCCGCGCCCGCTCGGTCTTCAGGAAGTTCGGCCTGTGCCGAATCTGCCTGCGAGAGTTGGCGCACGCCGGTGAAATTCCCGGTCTGACAAAGTCGAGCTGGTGAGGGAGAAACCAACATGATGACCGATCCCATCGCCGACATGCTGACCCGTATTCGCAATGCGAACACGGCGATGCACGACGAAGTACGTATGCCCTCGTCTAGGCAGAAGGTGGCGCTTGCCAAGGTGCTCGAGTCTGAGGGCTACATCGGCAGCTTTGAGGTGGCTCCGTCCACCACTGGCCCCGGCGACACCCTGACTATTCAGATGAAGTACTCGGACGACCGTGATCGCACGATCTCGGGCCTCCGACGTATCTCCACGCCGGGTCTGCGGGTCTACCGCAAGGCCAGCGCTGTGCCCCGAGTACTCGGTGGCCTCGGTGTGGCCGTCTTATCCACTAGCCATGGGCTGATGACCGACCGCGAGGCGCGCAAGCGCAACGTCGGCGGCGAAGTCCTCTGCTACGTCTGGTGAGGAAGTAGACCCATGTCTCGAATCGGAAAAGCACCCGTTGCGGTGCCGTCTGGCGTTGAGGTCACCCTTGGTGATCGCACGGTTACGGTCAAGGGCCCCAAGGGCACGCTCAGTCGTGTCATCCCTGGTGACATCGAAATCACCCAGGATGACGGCACGCTGACATTTCTGCGCCCCAACGACGAACGCCGCAACAGGGCCCTCCATGGCCTGACCCGCAGCCTCGTGAACAATATGGTTGTGGGCGTCACTGAAGGCTTCAGAAAAGAGCTTCAGATCGTGGGCGTCGGCTACCGAGCCGAAGCACAGGGTCCAAACGCTCTACGTCTGAACCTCGGCTTCAGTCACCCGGTCAACGTGGCTGCTCCCGAGGGCATCACCTTCGAAGTTCCCGTGCCGACCCAGGTGATCGTGACGGGCATCGACAAAGAGGTCGTCGGCCAGGTGGCGGCCAACATCCGCAGTATCCGCAAACCCGAGCCGTACAAGGGCAAGGGCGTTCGGTACGCCGGCGAGCGCATTCTGCGCAAGGCCGGTAAGGCCGGCAAGAAGTGACCAAAGAATTGAACGGTAGAAGCTATGAGTGACATTGCCAAGGCACGCCGTCAAGGCCGGATCCGCCGCCACCGTCGGGTCCGTAAGAAGGTTCACGGCACCGCTGCCCGGCCGCGTTTGGCCGTGTATCGGTCGAACAAGCACATCTCGGTTCAGGTGATCGACGACGATGCAGGCGCCACGCTGGCTGCCGCCTCGACCGTCGAGTCCGACCAGCGCTCCCTCGGGGGTGGTGGCACCGTCGCCGCGGCAACCCGCGTCGGTGAACTCATCGCCGAGCGCGCCAAGGCCGCCGGTATCACCACGGTCGTGTTCGACCGCGGTGGATTCGCCTATCACGGTCGTGTCGCTGCGATCGCCGAAGCTGCCCGCACCGCAGGTCTGGAGTTCTGATGGCTTACCAGCCGAATAATCAACACAGTTCGAATGACAACGAGGGTGGTCTTCGCGAGTCGCGGGTGATCACGATCAACCGCGTCGCCAAGGTCGTCAAGGGCGGTCGCCGGTTCAGCTTTACGGCGCTCGTCGTCGTCGGCGACGGCAACGGCCGCGTGGGCCTGGGCTACGGCAAGGCCAAGGAAGTGCCATTGGCGATCCAGAAGGGCACCGAAGAGGCCAAGCGCAATCTGTTCGATGTTGCTCTCGCAGGCTCGACGATCATCCACCCGGTGATCGGCGAGACCGGCGGCGGTCGCGTCCTCATGAAGCCGGCCGCGCCAGGTACCGGTGTCATCGCGGGTGGCGCGGCGCGCATCATTCTGGAAGAGGCCGGAATTCACGACATCTTGTGCAAGTCGCTTGGTTCAGCCAATCACATCAATGTCGCCCGAGCCACGATCGCCGGGCTTAAATCGTTACAGCGTCCCGACGAGGTCGCCAAGCGCCGCGGTATCCCCGCCGAGAGCTTCGTACCCAAGGGCCTACTAAACGCCTACAACGAGCGTCAGAAGCAGATGGCTGCCGGCAATACCAGGAGTTCCGAATGAGTGAGAACACGATCACGGTCACACAGGTGAAATCGGGCATCGGCGCCAAGCCGAAAACCCGTGGCACGCTGCGTGCGCTCGGCCTCGGCCGGATCGGCAAGAGCAACACCTTGCCAGACCGCCCCGAGATCCGCGGCATGATCCATCGCGTGCCGCACCTCATCAAGGTCACCGAGAACGAGAAGGGCACAGACTGATCATGCAGGTTCACGATCTCGCTCCGTCACCGGGCTCAAGGTCCAGCGCCAAGCGCGTCGGTCGCGGCACGGGTGGCAAGGGTGGCAAGACTGCCGGCCGTGGCACCAAGGGTCAACGCTCGCGCGGCCGCGGCAAGGTGGCACGTGGCTTCGAGGGTGGCCAGATGCCCCTCAAGCAGCGTGTTCCAAAGCTGAAGGGGTTCACCAACCCCTTCCGTGTCGAGTACTCGGCGGTCAACCTCGACAAGCTCGACGAGTTGGGCGAGTCCAAGATCACGCCCGAGGTGTTGGTCGCTCACGGTGTCGTCCGCAAGGGCGCCTTCGTGAAGGTTCTTGCCCGAGGCGAGGTCACCACCAAACTCGATGTACATGTCCACGGCGCATCGAAAGCAGCCGTAGCTGCGATCACGTCCGCTGGTGGCTCGGTCACGCTCATCACCCTTCCGTTCAAGGAAGAGGGCAAGGCCGGCCGCCCCGCTGCCAAGGGCAACCAGTTCACGAACCGCTGAGCCGTTCATCCGTTCACTTTCGGGTGGCCGGATGAGGCTGCCGAGCCGCTGCTAGCCTGCGGCCCGCCCCCAAACTGCGAGGATTAGTAGCCAGTGCTGTCGAACGTCAAGAACATCTTCAAGGTCGCAGATCTTCGCAACAAGATTCTGTTCACCTTCATGATCGTCGGCTTGTACCGAGTCGGTGCGGCGATTCGCGTCCCGGGCGTCGATCCGCTTGCGATTGATCAGCTTCGTGAGGGCGCCCAAGATGGTGCGCTCGGCCTGTTCAACCTGTTCTCTGGCGGCGCCTTTGAGTCGTTCTCGATCTTCGCCCTCGGCATCATGCCGTATATCACCGCCAGCATCATCATGCAGGTGCTCGGGGTCGTGATCCCCAAGCTGGAAGAGCTCCAGCAAGAGGGTGCGGTCGGACAGCGCAAGATCACGCAGTACACCCGGTACGTCACGATTGCGCTCGCCACGCTGCAGGCCACGGTGCTCGTGTTCCTGTTTGGAACCGGCGGTGGCGCCGCCTTTTTCTCGGCCGTGCAGGCGCCGTCGGTGCCATTGCTACCCGACGGCCTTTGGCCACGCGGTTATCTGATCATCCCGACTCTCGTCGCCGGCACAGCCGTACTGATGTGGATGGGCGAGATGATCAGTCAGCGAGGCATCGGCAACGGCATGTCGATGGTCATCTTCGCCTCCGTCGTGGCGTCGCTGCCCGGCGGCTTCTACTCGATCCTGCAGGTCAACAAGATATTTTGGTTCGTCGTGATGGTGCTCGTAACGCTCGGCATCATCGTGGCGGTGGTCTTTGTCGAACTCGGCCAGCGCCGAATACCGGTGCAGTTCGCCAAGCGTGTCGTCGGGCGCCGCATGATGGGCGGCCAGAACACCTACATCCCGCTGAAGGTCAACCAGTCGGGTGTGATCCCGATCATCTTCGCCAGCTCGATTCTGCTGCTGCCGGCGATCATGGCGAGCTTCCTTGGCAACGCCGACCCCAACAGTGACAACTGGTGGCACAAGATCCGCGTCCAGATCCAAGAGTTCGTGGACCAGTACATCCTCAACAGCCAGAACATCGTGTACGTCACGATCTTTGCCCTGTTGATCATCGCCTTCGCCTATTTCTATAACTCGATCGCCTTCGATCCGGTTCGCCAGGCCGATCAGATCCGCAAACAGGGCGGTTTCATCCCAGGGGTGCGGCCCGGCCCGCAGACTGAGAACTATCTCGGTAAGGCCGTCAACCGGATCACCCTGCCGGGTGCCGTGTTCATCGCCATCATCGCCATCTTCCCGTATCTGGTGCTGTGGGCAGCCGACGTCAACTCGTTCGCTTTCGCCGGTACCAGTGTGCTGATCTCCGTGGGAGTTGCACTCGAACTGATGCGTCAGATCGACAGCCAGTTGATGCTGCGCAACTATGAAGGCTTCCTAAAATAGTGGCCCTATCGACGTCGCAGCGCTGTTCGTCGCTCGCCTCCAGGTCGTCGCTGGCGCTTGTCTCGTCGGCTGTCCGAACCCCGTTTCGTCGCTGACTTGGTGTTCCGGTGATTCCCGGCGCGCGCCTCATCATTCTCGGTCGGCAAGGTGCCGGCAAGGGAACGCAGTGTGTGCGGCTTTCGCGCCACTATGTCGTTCCGCACATCTCAACGGGTGACATGCTGCGCGCCGCCGCCCGCGAGGGCACCGAGTTGGGCAAGGCCGCCAAGCAGGTGATGGATGCTGGTGGATTGGTCGGTGACGAGATCATGATCGGGCTTGTCGACGAACGCCTTGACAAGCCCGATGCCAGCACCCGCGGATACATCCTCGATGGGTTCCCGCGGACCGTCGCCCAGGCTCAGGCGCTCGATTGCATCACTGCCCAGAAGCCGATTCATGTCGTCATCGACCTTGACGTGCCTCGCGAGATCGTTGTCGAGCGGATCTCGTCCAGAAGGGTCTGTCGCGATTGTGGAACCAACTACCGCACCTCTGGTGACGACCCATCGCCATGGATCTGTGACGTGTGCGGCGGAGATGTGCAACAGCGCGCCGACGATACACCGGACGCCGTCAACCGGCGGCTCGATCTCTATGAGTCACAGACGGCGCCGTTGATCGAGTACTACAGCAGTCGCGGAACGCTTGCCGTGATAAACGGTGTCGGTCATCCTGATCATGTGTTCAAGCGCCTCACCGATGCAGTCGAGGTTCGCCGTTAGACGAAAAGCCGAAGTGGCGTACAAGGCGACCGACTCGCCGTGCTGCGTTTCGCCGCTAGCACAGAAGACCGAAAAAGTGGCGGACCCTACCATTGGGATCGCGCTCAGGCCCGGTAGCATTGCTAGTCGGTCTGTGCGCAGATCGTTGATCGTCATCCGCTGAGCTGGGCAAATGCCCTGCTCATACCGAGGAGAGTTACCCCTGGCAAAATCTGAAGACGCCATCGTGTTGGAAGGCACGATCGTCGAATCGCTTCCGAATGCAATGTTCCGTGTCGAACTGGAGAACGGCCACAAGGTTTTGGCTCATATCTCCGGCAAGATGCGGATGCACTACATCCGCATTCTCCCGGGCGACAGGGTTCAGGTGGAACTCACCCCCTACGACCTCACCCGAGGCCGTATCACGTATCGATACAAGTGAGAGAGCAGTCGTGAAGGTCCGACCGAGCGTCAAAAAGATGTGTGAGAAGTGCCGGATTATCCGTCGGCACGGCCGCGTCCAAGTCATCTGTGAAAACCCGCGCCATAAACAGCGCCAGGGCTGAGAGCAAAGAAGAGAGCACGTATTCATGGCACGTATCGCCGGCGTTGACATTCCCCGCGAAAAGCGGTTGGAGATCTCGCTCACCTATATCTTCGGCATCGGGTCCACGACCTCGCAGAAGATCTGTGACGAACTCGAACTTGATCGCAACACCAAAGTTTCGAACTTGACTGAGGATGAGGTCAACAAGATCCGTCAATATGTCGATCAGAACCTTACGATCGAGGGCGACCTTCGACGTGACGTCCAAAACGACATCAAGCGCAAGATCGAGATCGGGTGCCTTCAGGGCATCCGTCACCGCAAGGGGTTGCCCGTCCGCGGTCAGCGCACCCACACCAATGCTCGTACCCGCAAGGGGCCGAAGCGCACGGTGGCCAACAAGAAGAAGGCTGTGAGGAAGTAAGCATGGCAAAGGCCAAGCCGGGCGGTCGTCGCCCACGCAAGCGTGATCGCAAGAATGTGTCGACGGGCATCGTGCACATCAAGAGCTCGTTCAACAATACGATCGTCACCATCACCGATACCTCAGGCAATGTCATCTCGTGGGCATCGTCTGGCGCTGTCGGATTCAAAGGCAGTCGCAAGAGCACGCCATACGCCGCCCAGCAAGCCGCTGAGCGCGCCGCGAATGCCGCGATGGAGCATGGTCTCCGTCGGGTCGAAGTGCAGGTGAAGGGTCCGGGTTCGGGTCGCGACACCGCAGTTCGTTCGATTCAGAACACGGGCATCGAGGTCACGTCGATCAAGGACGTCACCCCGGTTCCCCACAATGGTTGCCGCCAGACCAAGCGGCGGAGGGGCTGATCATGGCTCGTTACACCGGCCCCAAGGTGCGCCTGTCGCGTCGTCTGGCGACCAACATTTTCGAAAACGAAAAGGGTCGCCGCGCCCTCGACCGTCGTCCGTTCCCGCCGGGTGCGCACGGCCGAACCCGGCGCCGCAACGCCGGCAGCGAATACCTTGCCCAGCTGCAGGAGAAGCAGAAGGCGAAGTACATCTACGGTGTACTCGAGAAGCAGTTCAAGAAGACCTACAACGAGGCCAACCGACTCAGCGGTGCAACTGGCGAAAACCTGTTGATCCTGCTCGAGACCCGCCTCGACAATGTGGTCTACCGCGCCGGCTGGGCCTCGACCCGTCCGCAGGCCCGTCAGTTCGTGAACCACGGCCTGGTCAAGATCAACGGTCGCCGTGTCGACATCCCGTCCTACCGCGTCCGCAAGGGCGAGGTTGTCTCGCTCAGCGAGAAGGCGGCCGACATGATCGTCATCCAGCACAACATCGATGTTCTCGACCGTTCGCTCGTCGGCTGGCTCGAGACAGGTGACGGCGGCAAGCAGGTCACGGTTCGTGATCTTCCCCAGCGCGAGCACATCGACGTGCCCGTCCGCGAGTCGCTCATCGTCGAGCTCTACTCCAAGTAATCCATCGTCGAGCGCCCTGCGCAACGACATCTCGTTCATCATTCGAAATTACAGAGTCGAACACCCTCAGAAAGGACCCGGCAGCACATGCTCGTCATGCAGCGCCCTTCCGTCGAAGCACTCGGCGAGGAGAGCAACAACCAGCAGCGCTTCGCGATCGGTCCGCTCGAGCCTGGCTTCGGCCATACGCTCGGCAACTCGCTGCGCCGTACCCTCCTGTCGGCGATCCCCGGCGCCGCAATCACGACGGTACGGTTCGACGAAGCCCTTCACGAGTTCGACACCATTTCCGGTGTCGCAGAAGATGTCACCGACATCATCTTGAACATCAAGGACGTCGTGCTCACCTCGACGTCTGAAGAGTCGGTCAATCTGCGCCTCGATGCACGTGGCCCCGCCGCTGTCACCGCCGGTGACATCGAGTGCCCGTCGGACGTAGAGATCCTCAATAAGGATCTGCCGATCGCGACGCTCAACGGCAAGGCCCGCCTGGCAATCGACTTCACTGTCGAGCAAGGCCGTGGTTACGCCTCGAGTCAGCGCGAGATCGAGACCCGCACAATCGGCGTGGTCCCGATCGATGCGATCTTCAGCCCGATTCGCCGGGTCAGTTTCGACGTCGAGCCGACCCGTGTCGAGCAGGCGACTAACTACGACAATCTCGTGATCGAGATCGAGACCGATGGTTCGATCACTCCTTCCGAAGCGCTGGCCTCCGCCGGTGCCACGCTGCAGGCGCTCGCCGGGTTGGTGGCATCGATGAGCGACGAGCCCCAGGGCCTCGAACTCGGTGAGAAGATTGACACGACCACGAGCTCTCCCGATCTCGAGCTGCCGATCGAAGACCTCGATCTGTCAGAGCGTCCCCGCAACTGTCTCAAGCGGGCCCAGGTCAACACGGTGGGCGAGTTGCTCACCAAGACCGAAGACGACCTGTTGAACATCACCAACTTCGGCCAGAAAAGTCTGGACGAGGTCAAGGAGAAGCTGGACGAGCGCGGCCTGTCGCTGCGCGTCTGATCGTTCAGTTCACCGGAAAGCCGAAAGCACACTCTCATGCCTGCAACCCCACGCCGCTCCCGTAACTTTGGTGGTAGTTCCCAACACCAGCGTCTGATGATGGCCAACATGGCTGCGTCATTGTTCGCTGCCGAAGCGATCACGACGACCGAGGCCAAGGCCAAGGCGCTGCGTCCGATCGCCGAGAAGCTGATCACGAAGGCCAAGAAGGCCCAGGATGGCCCGATGCGGATCCACCGCATTCGCCAGATCCAGGGCTACCTCGGCGACCGCGAAATGACCCACAAACTGGTCAATGATGTCGCCCCCCGCTACAACGAGCGCAATGGCGGTTACACCCGCATTCTCAAGCTCGGACCGCGTGCTGGGGATAACGCCCGCATGGCCCGCATCGAACTTGTCTGACTGGTCTGAGGCCAGATTCGCAGATCGCTGCGTTCCGTCTCACCGCTCGTTGCCCAGAGGCAACTCGGGTTCGCCGCGCCTTGCGCCCCACGAATCTGATCCTCAGACAAGAGCCGATAGAAACTCGCATTGCTAGCCGCAGGCTGGCTGCAGGGTTCGAGCACCCTTCCGCACCACTTCACCGGAGGTTGCGTGCTCGCCGTACGACGCGGGTCGTAGTCTGACTCGCTGATGGCTGGTCTCGAGGATCCTGAAATCAGTGGGGCGCCTGTTCGGCGGGCCCGGTTTGTTGTTGCTTACCTTGGCACCGGGTTTCATGGGTTCGCTGCCAATCCTGGGGTTCGGACAGTGATGGGGGATCTGCTCGAGGCGATGGCGACGGTGCTGCGGCAACCCGTGGCGCTGTCGATGGCTGGGCGCACCGATGCTGGTGTGCACGGGTGGGGGCAGGTGCTTTCCGGCGACCTGCCTGCCGACGCCGATCTAGCGGATCTGGCGCGACGGATCAACAAGCTGTGTGCGCCCGAGATTTCGATACGCGACGCTGCGTGGACATCACCCGACTTCGACGCCCGGTTCTCGGCTACCTCGCGGCAATACCGGTATCACGTATGGAATGGCCCGGCTCCCAATCCGCTACTGGCATCTACGAGTTGGCATGTCCCGTTCCCACTCGATCTGACCGCCATGCAGGCGGCCTTGCCTGCCCTGCACGGCGAACATGACTTCTCGTCATTCTGCCGTCGACCAAAGGTGCCCGAGCTGTCCCCGACTCACAGCCTGGTTCGTGTTCTCCATCACCTGTCGTGGGAGTCGATCGACGAATCCCCGCTGCTGCTGTTCCAGATCACAGGCAGCGCGTTTTGTCACCAGATGGTGAGATCGATCGTCGGGACCACCGTCGATGTCGGTCTCGGTCGCATCGACCCCGCCGCGATGCCAGAGATTCTCGCCGCCAAAGATCGTGCCGCAGCCGGGGCGGTTGCCCCGCCGACCGGTCTCGTGCTGTGGCAGGTGGGTTACGGCGGTAAGCGCTGGGACGCGTCTGCATCCGGGTCGACCTAACGGGCGGGTGTCCAAATCGATCTGGGATCGCCTGCACAGGCACGTTGCCGCGCGTGCCTCTCGACCCGTATCATTACCCGGTTCATTTGCAGTCTGTTGCTTCGGGCTGCCTGGCCGCGAATACGTCGCGGAGAAGTTGCGAGATCGTTCGATGAAGACCTACACCCCGAAAGCCAGTGAGATTCAGCGTGAGTGGCACGTGGTTGACGCCGAGGGCGTCATCCTCGGCCGCCTGTGCACCGAGGTCGCTCGAATTCTGCGCGGTAAGCACAAGCCGACCTTCGCACCCCACCTCGACAGTGGCGATCATGTGATCATCATCAATGCCGACAAGGTCATCATGAGCGGCAACAAGGCCGACTCTAAACTGATCTACCGTCACTCGGGCTACCCAGGCGGTATCCGTAGCGAGACGTTTGCCAATCTACTCGACCGCAAGCCGGCCGACGCTGTGCGTCGCTCGGTGCGCGGCATGGTGCCCAAGGGCCCGCTTGGTCGTCAGCAGATGACGAAGCTCAAGGTCTACGCAGGCTCCGAGCATCCGCATACCGCACAGGCCCCCAAGCCGTTCGAAATCAAGCGCTGAGAACGAGGAAACGTACCGTCATGGCAACTCCGCTCACCCAGACCACCGGCCGACGCAAGCGGGCCGTTGCTCGCGCCCGACTGCGCACCGGCACCGGTCAGATCACCATCAACGGCCGTGCCTTCGATGTGTACTTCCCGACCGATGCCCAGCGCATGGTCGTCTCCGAGCCGCTCAAGGTCGCGGATGCGCTCGAGACCTACGACGTCGACGCTTCGATCCATGGTGGCGGGGTCAGCGGCCAGGCCGGAGCACTCCGTATGGCGATCGCCCGTTCGCTGGTCGAGCTCGATCCTGAGCTTCGCGACTCTCTGAAGAAGGCTGGTCTCCTTACGCGTGACTCGCGTAAGAAGGAGAGCAAGAAGTACGGCCTCAAGAAGGCCCGCAAGGCACCCCAGTTCACCAAGCGCTGACAAGCGCTTCGGGCAAGTGGTTTCGCTCGTGCGCTTCGGCACCGATGGTGTCCGCGCTCGAGCGAACACCGAACTGACAGCATCGTTCGCGCTCGACCTCGGTCGCGCCGCGGCTCGGGTGCTCGACGCTCGGCTAGCGGTCGTCGGTGGTGACAGTCGCGTCTCGACGGCGATGCTCGAGGCGGCCTTCGTTGCCGGTCTTGCGTCCGAGGGCGTCGAGGTTCATCGATTGGGCGTCACGCCCACGCCGGCGGTCGCCTTTGAGGCGGCGCGGTTGGGGGCGATGGGTGCCGTCATCTCTGCGTCCCACAACCCCTACTTCGACAACGGCATCAAGTTGTTTGCCAAGGGCGGCACCAAACTGCCCGACGAGGTCGAGTCCCGGATCGAGGCGGCACTGAGCTCGCTCGATACCTCGACCCGTGAGCCGGCACCGATCCACGGGCGCGGTGATACCAGCGCCGAATACGTCGATCATCTGATCGAGGTGCTCGAGGGGCGCCGCCTCGACGGCCTTCGCGTCGTCGTCGACGCCGCCAATGGGGCCGCATCGCACCTTGTCGCCGAAGTATTTCAACGCACCGGTGCCCAGGTCGTCGTGATCAATGCACAGCCGAACGGGACCAACATCAACGATCGTTGTGGCGCTACCGACCCGGCCGGGCTGCAGGCCGTCGTAACAGCTGAGCGGGCTCACGTCGGGATCGCCCTCGACGGTGACGCCGACCGATTGATCGCGGTCGACAATCGCGGCGATGTGGTCGACGGCGACCACATCCTCGCGATCTGTGCCGCCGACTTGAGCGTGCGAGGGAAGCTCCACAAGAACACGGTCGTGATCACCGTGATGACGAACCTCGGATTTCACCTGGCGATGGGCGAGGCCGGTATCGAGGTAGTTCAAACAGATGTCGGTGACAGATACGTACTCGAAGCGCTGGCCGCCGGGCGCTACTCGCTGGGTGGCGAGCAATCGGGCCATGTGATCTTTCCCGACTTCGCTACCACCGGTGACGGCATGCTGACAGCGCTCGTGTTGCTCGATGTCGTGCAACGATCTGGTCGTCAGTTGTCGCAGTTGGCAGCCGAGGCGATGACGCAGCTGCCCCAGGTACTCGTAAACATCCCGGTTGCCGAACGCCGCCCCGACGTTGGAGAGCTGTTGGCGTCAGAGATCGCGGCGGCAGCTCAGCCGCTCGGCGCGACTGGGCGGATATTGGTGCGCCCCAGTGGTACCGAACCGTTGGTCCGCGTGATGGTCGAGGCACCCACTGTGGAGTTGGCACGATCGACCGCCGACCAGTTGGCAGCGGTCGTGCGAGCTCACCCTGACCTGTCCACCTGAGCGTCGCGGCGACCCCCGACGACGGCACCGGGTCGGTAGCCTGAACCCTCATGTGCGGCATCGTCGGAGTGATCAGTCGTCGACCCACGCGTCCTGTTCCCAGCCCGGCCGACGTGTTGGACCATCTCGATGCGGCAGTCGCCGCGATCGGTGATCCTGTGGCCGTCACTTGGGCGGTGGGCGCTGCCGACGAATTGCTGCGCGGCGTTCCGGGGGTGCTCGCTCTCAGCCATCACAACGAACTGGTCGTGTCGATCGTGGGTCGACTCGATCAACTCGATGCCTACGCGAACGATGTTGATCTGTCACTCGACTCCGGTCACCATGACGCCATCGAACTCGAACGGCTGAGCGCCGAGGCGATCGCTCTGCGTGACGTGCTGTGGGCGGTGCGCAAAGATCGGTTGCGTACGGCTCGCGAGGTGTCGGCCCTGGCTGGCCGTAATGCGAGCGCAGGCGCAGTCGCCGCCTATCTGTCGATTCAGCAATCGTTGTCGGCGATCGATCGGCTCGAGGTTCGTGGGCGCGACTCGGCCGGGATTCACGTGTTCGTTCACGGGCACGCCCTCGACCTCGACGACCCAGTGGTGCGGAACCTGATCGACGAACGTGCCAAGGACCCAACCTTCCAATCTGGGTCGGTCCGCATATCTGACGGGGTGCTGTCCTTCGTGTACAAAGCAGCGGCCGAGATCGGTGAACTGGGTGACAACACGGCGGCACTCAGGGCGGCCGTGCTCAACGACGACCTGTTGCGACGGTCGGTCGCTTCCGTCGATGCCAGTATCTCGGTGCTCGGCCACACACGCTGGGCAAGTGTCGGCATCATCTCTGAACCCAACACGCATCCGCTCAACAGTGACGAACTCGAGCAGTCCCCGGTGTCGGGCTCTGGCCCCTACATGGTTGCCGCTCTCAACGGCGACGTCGACAATCACGCCGATCTTCGCGTTGGCCATCGGTTGCGGATCCATCAACACATAACCACCGACGCGAAGGTGATCCCTGCTCTCGTGTCGCGCCACGTGGCCGCCGGTGCAGACCTTGTAGAGGCATTTCGGCGTACTGTCTCGGCATTCGAGGGTTCAGTTGCGATCGGGTCGATCAGCGCCGACCAACCCGACACACTGATGCTGGCGTTGAGCGGCAGTGGGCAGGGCCTGTACGTCGGGTTCGCTGACGACCGTTTCATCGTCGCCAGCGAGCCCTATGGCGTCGTCGAAGAGACCGATCGATACCTGCGTCTTGACGGCGAGCAGGGCGGCGAGATCGTGGTGCTACGCAGCGCCTCGGCTGGCGAAGCGGACGGTGTGGTTCGGATCGGCTACGACGGTGCCGAACGCCCTGTGACCGACGCCGAGATCGTGACTGCCGAGGTCACCACGCGCGACATCGATCGCGGCGACGCACCACATTTCTTGCTTAAGGAGATCGGCGAGGCGCCGGAGAGCCTACAAAAGACACTGCGTGCCAAGATCGTCGAGCGCAATGGGCTGTTGCGCGCCTGCGTTGGTGATCGAGCACTCGTTCCGTCGATTGCCGAGCGCCTGGCGAGCGGTCAGATCAAGCGCGTTCGGGTGATCGGCCAGGGAACCGCCGCTGTGGCTGGGCAGAGTACGGCGGCACTACTCGATGAGTTGTGCGGTGGTGCGCTCGACGTCGATGCGATCCCGGCGACCGAGTTGTCCGGTTTTCACTTGCGGCTCGATATGAGCGACACCCTGGCGATCGCCGTCAGCCAGAGCGGGACCACCACCGACACGAATCGTACGGTTGATCTGTTGCGGGCTCGAGGTGCCGCCGTGATCGGAATCGTCAACCGGCGCGCCAGCGACCTGGTCGACAAGGCAAACGGCATTCTGTACACGTCCGATGGACGTGACGTCGAGATGAGCGTCGCCTCGACCAAGGCCTTCTACGCCCAGGTTGCTGCGGGGGCGCTGCTTGCTTGCGCGATCAGCGAGGCTGCCAAACTCGGCAGCGATCAGCGCCGCCACGAGCTGTTGGTCGGCCTGCGCTCGCTTCCTCAAGCGATGCGAACCGTGCTGGCGAAGCGCCTCGAAATTGCCGAGGTTGCGCAGCGGTTCGCCCCTCCCAAGCGCTACTGGGCGGTCGTTGGTAGTGGCCCCAACCATGTCGCTGCCGAAGAGGTCCGGATCAAGCTCAGCGAGCTGTGCTACAAGTCGATTGCTGCCGATGTGATCGAAGACAAGAAGCACATCGACCTGTCGAGCGAGCCGCTGATTCTCGTCTGCGCCGCTGGACTGCAGGGCAGCACGGCCGACGATGTCGCAAAGGAAACGGCGATCTTCAAGGCTCACAAGGCCACCGCGATCGTGATCGCCGACGAGGGTGAGGTGCGGTTCAGCGCCGCCGCAACGATCACCGTTCCATCGGTTGAGCCGGCACTCGGGTTTGTGCTGTCGGCGATGGTCGGCCACCTGTTCGGATACGAGGCGGCGTTGGCGATCGACGCGTCGGCGCGCCCGCTTCGCGAGATGCGTGAGCTGATCGAACGTTCAGCCGCCGAACAGCCGCACGGCGATGGTGTTCTGGCGGCGGTTCGCGCTGAGGCTGCCAATCTCGTGCGTCCGTTCAGCGATGGGCTGCGAGATCGGCTGTACGACGGTCATCTCGAGGCCAGTACGGCGGTTTGCATCGTCGGTCTGTTGCGTGATCTGCAGGCACCCAACCCCGTCGAGACGTACGCCGCTACGTCAGGCAAGGTCGGTACACCCGGGGCCCTGATCGACGCCTTGGTCGCCGCCCTCACGAGCGGGATCGAGCAGCTGACCCGACCGGTCGACGCCATCAAGCACCAGGCCAAAACCGTCACGGTGGGCATTTCCCGCAGCGACGAAGGCGTCCTCGATCGGTTGCTGGTCCAGGCCACATTGCAGGCCGGCGCCGGCCGAGACGTGCTCAGCTACCGCACGCTCAAGGTGCTGGCAGGGCTCAGCCCGGCGATCGTCGACGTCGTCGGCTTCACTCGTTATCGCGTCGATGGCGACACGATCACGATCGTCGATCGGGGAGGGATCTCGCGCGATCTCCCCAGCCGCGTCGACGACGACTCTCGGCTGGTCGGTACCAAGCACCGTGTCGCCGAGGCGCGCGAGGTGCTCGTCGCCAAAGGTCGACGTGATCAACGGATCGTGATCTTCGTACCAGAGGTAAAGGCCGATTCATGCACCGGGATCACCTTGCTGCATGTTCGTCTGCACGACCGATTGTCGCCAGGGGCGATGCGGGGGGTACTCCAGGGTTACGACAACCGGTACGACCGCCTTGTCGACTGGGTCTCGGAGACCGAGGGCGATTTCGACGACTCTCGGCTGGGTGAGTTTCCGGTCGCCGATCTGCTGATCGAACCAATCTCCGACGCAGCCGACAATTGGCGGAGTTGATCGTCGGTGATCGGCATCGGCGTCGACGTTGTCGAGATCGAGCGGTTCCGGACCTCGCTCGAGCGCACGCCGTCGATGCGCGAACGGCTGTTCGTGGCGTCCGAACTGGCCTATGTCGCCCCAAAGGCCGATCCGGTGCCCTCGCTGGCCGCTCGGTTTGCCGCTCGCGAGGCGGTCATGAAATCGCTCGGTGTCGGACTCGGGGCGTTCGGCTTTCACGACGTGTGGGTCGAACGAGCGCAGTCGGGAGCGCCTTCTCTGGCATTCGTCGGGCGGGCCGCCGAGCTGGCCGCATCGGCAGGCGTTGTGCGCTGGCATATCAGTCTGACTCATTCCGACCTGGTGGCTGTCGCATATGTGGTGGCCGAGTGACCACCCCGGGCGCGACCGAACCCGTAACGTGCAGGCTGTGATCCCGGTCATCACCCCTGAGCAAATGCGTTCGATCGATGCCGCTGCGGCCGATCCCGCCGACGTGCTGATCGAGCGCGCCGGGGCGGCGGTCGCCAGATCGGCATTGCGGCTGTTGGGCGGGGCATACGGCCGCAGTGTTGCCGTGATCGCCGGGCCCGGTAACAACGGAGCCGACGGTCGCGTTGCCGCCGAACGACTGCGCCTACGCGGCCTGAAGGTCGTGGTTCACGACGCAACTGTGTGCCCCACCGAGCTCTTCGGATTCGACCTTGTGATCGACGCCGCCTTCGGCACCGGGTTCCGCGGGATCTGGCAGGCGCCGTCGGTAGGAGACGCCAAGGTACTCGCTGTCGACGTCCCGTCCGGGCTTGACGCACTGACCGGGGTTGTCGCTGACGGCACACTGGCGGCGGATGTCACGGTCACTTTTGCGGCAGCCAAGCCGGGGCATGTACTCGGCGGCGGCCCCGACGTGATCGGTCTGCTCGAGGTGGCCGACATCGGTCTCGATATCGGCGAGCCCTCGGTCACGATCGTTGATCGTTCCGACATCGAGCGATGGGTGTCGGTAAGACCGCGCACCGCTCACAAGTGGCGCGATGCCGTACGCGTCATCGCCGGCTCACCCGGTATGAAAGGTGCTGCTTACTTGGCGGCCGCTGCCGCCCAGCGAACGGGCGCTGGCATGGTCGTGTTGTCTAGCCCGGGTATCGATGCGGTCGGGCCGATCGAGGCCGTCGATCGGCACCTGCCAGCTTTCGATTGGGCAGACGCTGCACTGGCCGATCTACACCGGTTCCACGCCTTGGTGATCGGTCCTGGTCTCGGTCGCGAGGAGCACACCGTGCCATCTGTCGTCCGCACTGTGTTCGAGTCGGTTGTACCTGTCGTCGTCGATGGCGACGGTCTATTTGCGATGTCTTGGAACGACGAGGGCACGCCGGCGTTCCTGAGTGAGCGCAAGGTGCCGACCATCCTCACGCCACACGATGGTGAGTTTGCTCTGCTGACCGGCTCGCGGCCAGGATCCGATCGCGTCGCTGCCGCCGAACGCCTCGCCGAATCGTGCGGGTGCGTCGTGTTGCTGAAGGGGCCGACCACTGTGGTCGCCGCCCCTGGGGCCCCGACCCGTCTGGTCGTCAACGGCGACCAACGGCTCGCTACGGCCGGAACGGGCGACGTTCTGGCGGGCATTATCGGTGCACTGCTCGCCAAGCGAGTCGGAGCCGCCGAGGCCGCTGCCGCGGGCGCCTGGATTCACGCCGAATCGGCCACGGTGGCGGGCAACGCCGGGCTCGTCGCCAGCGATCTGATATCGGCGATCCCGGCGGTGCTCGAGCGGTGACCCGACGAATGCTGACGAATGCCAACCACAGACGTCTGGCGGTGTTTGCTGTGGTGTTCGGGATTGCTTTGGCCGGTACGGTCGTAGCGGCGATCCAGGTTGTTGCCCCCGTCGCAACACCGAACGAGACGGCTGTTCGCGTCGATTCGCAGCGCCGCGCCGTGGTGATCGGTGATTCGGCGATCTCTGCATTGCGCTGGGTGCCGCGTGCCGACACGGCGGTCCTCGGGTTCGAACACACGCTCGACCTCGAATCGTGCCGTCGGCTGCTTACCCCCTCGTGCCGCGGACGTGAGGGACGCGTCCCCCCGACCGTGTACGAGGCGCTCGACTTCCACGGCGACAAATACACGACGTTGGTGGTATCCACGGGGTACAACGACGGCACTCCCAGCTTCGCTGCGTCGTTCCGGGCGATTGTCGATCGCGCCCGAAGTCTCGACTACGAGCGGATCGTTTGGTGGACGCTGCGGTCTGACGTCGACTACGTGGCGCCGGGTTCCGTGGCCAACCATCTGACGTTCGCCGTCAACAATCAGATTGTCGTCGATCTGCTGGCGACCGGCAGCTACCCGGAGGTGGTGCTTGCCGACTGGGGTGGATACACGGCGGACAAGGCCGAGTGGTTCGTGACTGACGGTGTGCACTACCGGGCGCTGGGCGCATGGGCTGCGAGCGATTATCTCACCCGCAAGATGGCGTTTATCGAGGGCAGGGCGTGCCCGGTGCCTGTAACGCCCAATAGTGAGCCACAGGACCCGTGTCCAGACCCCGATGTGACAGGACCGGTCGCCGACATCCAGGCGCTGTACCCGATCGGCGAGGACGGGGTGCTGTGCTACGAGATCGGTGAGGCGCGGCGTTTCGAGTGTCGAGACGATATCCACGTCATCGCCCTCGAACGTGTGCTACAGATCGGGATGTCCGGCCAGGACGTCGCCGCTCTCCAGACTCGGCTGATCCGGCTCAACCTGCTCGGCTCGTTGGCGGACGGCAACTTCGGTTCGGTGACTCGATCTGCGGTCGAGGCGTTCCAGAGCTCCGTTGCACTCGCCGCGACTGGTGTTGCCGATATCGAGACGCTCGCGGCGCTCGGGTTCGACACCAGCGGGATCAGGTGACATCCGTCGTGACGCCGAACAGGTGGGCGTGGGCCGAGATCGATCTCGAATCGATCGGCCACAACGTCGAGGTGCTGCAACGGGCGGTCGCTCCGGCAGCCGTGTGGGCGGTTGTCAAGGCAGATGGCTATGGCCACGGGGCGATTCGGGTGGCAAAGCAGGCATTGCTGGCGGGGGCCGAGGGGCTGTGTGTGGCACTTGTCGACGAAGGGATCGAGCTGCGCCAGGCGGGGATCGATGCGCCGATCCTGCTGCTCACCGAACAGCCGGTAGCACGACTGAATGATGTGGTGCGGTATCGGTTGACGCCGTCGGTCTATTCGCTTTCGTTCATCGAACACCTGATGGCAGCCGCTCAAAGCGCTGGCGTCGAGTTGCCGGTGCATGTGAATGTCGACACCGGCATGCAGCGTGTCGGCGTATCGGTCGATGATGCATCGGCGCTGGTCCGGCAGATCGCCGACCGTGCTCCGGCGCTTGCGCTGGAGGGGATCTATACCCACCTGGCGTGCGCCGACGAGCCGACGTCGCCGGCGTCAGCCGAACAGTTGAGTCGTTTTGACGCCGTGCTCACCGAACTCGAAACAGCCGGGCTGCGGCCCGATCTGACTCACATTGCCAACTCAGCCGCGGCGCTGGCGATGCCCGCCGCGCGCCGATCGTTCGTACGCGCAGGCATTGCAATCTATGGCGTCTCGCCCGGCACAGGTGTCGACCACCTGATGGGCGGCCTGCGCCCGGCCCTGGCCCTCAAGGCGCGCGTGTCACACGTGAAACGGGTCGCAGCGGGCAGCTCGATTTCCTATGGCTGGCGCCACCGCTTCGAGGCCGACACGACAGTCGCGACGTTGCCGATTGGATACGCCGACGGGGTGCCGCGCCGCCTGGGCACGCTACCCGACCGCCCCGGGGTCGATGTGCTGATCGCTGGACGCCGTTGTCCCATCGTCGGCGTTGTCACGATGGACCAACTGATGGTCGACGTCGGAGACGCCGATGTGGCGATCGGTGAAGAGGTCGTACTGATCGGCCACCAGGGCGACGAACGGATCCAAGTCGAGGAGTGGGCCGATCGGTTGGGAACGATCGGCTACGAGATTGTGTGCGGCTTCAGCAAGCGAATCCAACGTGTCGAGTTGGGAGATGTGCCAGGCACATCTCCCAACTCGTAGCATCGAAGCCAGCATGTTGTTGCGCGCCGCCTCACTCGTTGACACCTGTGCCATCGCCTCGTCGTTGGCCGGGTTGGCGCGGGTTGGCGACATCATTGTGTTGGCCGGTGAGATGGGGGCTGGCAAGACGGCGTTTGCCCAGGGTTTCGGAAAGGCGCTCGGTGTGACCGAGCCGATCACGTCACCGACTTTCACACTGGTGCACAGCTATCCGTGCGGCCCGAAGCTCACTTTGCACCATGCCGACATCTACCGACTTGATTCGACAGGTGATGTAGATCAGCTGGCGTTGCCCGAGTTGGCCGAGTTCGGCGGCATCGTGCTGGTCGAGTGGGGTGACGTGGTGGCAACCGGGTTCGGCGATCATCTCGAGGTGCGCCTCAGCCGTGATGAAGTTGGCGATGGCGCTGGCGGTGCCGATGGTGACGACGACTTCGGGCTTGACGAGGCGCGACTGATCGAACTGCAGGCCACCGGTCGGTCTTGGTCGGGCCGATGGGATCGTGTCGCGTATGGGCTAGAGGGCTACCGATGCTGATCCTCGGAATCGAATCGGCGACCCAACAGGTAGGCGTGTCGATCGGCGGCCACGAGGGTGTGATCGCCACCTTCGAAGTTGCCCGCGGTCGTCGCCATGCCGAGATTCTGGCGCCGGCGATCCAGTTCGTGTGCCGACAGGCCGACATCGAGCTGACGGATCTCGGCTGTATCGCCGTCGATGTCGGCCCTGGTCTGTTCACCGGCATGCGAGTCGGCCTTGCCGCCGCCAAGGCGCTCGCCCAGGCATTGAAGATTCCGATGATCGGCATCAGCTCACTCGACCTATTGGCGTTCCCTTGCCGGCACACCGATCGAGTCGTCGTTCCGGTTATCGACGCCCGCAAGGGTGAGGTGTTCTGGGCGATGTATCGTCAGGTTCCAGGTGGGGTGCAGCAGGTAGGTGCTCCCACCGTCGGCCCGATCGACGATCTGGTCGCCGACCTGTTGGCTCGCAGTCAGGATGCGCTGTGCGTCGGCGACGGCGCCGATCGATATCGCGATGAAATCCTCGATGGGTTCCACTGCGAGATCTCCGGGCCAGTCCACCCCTCTCCAGCGGCATTGGTGCAACTCGCTCATTCCCGGGCGCTTCGCGAGGAATGGGTGCGGCCCGGCGAGATCGAGCCAATTTATCTGCGGGCACCTGACGCACAGATCAACTGGGCCACCAGGGAGAGCCGCCCGTGAGCGTGATTCCGCGGTTCTTGACCAAGGTCGACGGTTCGCCGCTCGGAGCCCTGGTGATCGAGCCGATGAGGCGGAAACATCTCCGCTACGTGATGCCGATCGAGGAGGGCGCGTATCCGAAGTCGTGGTCGCGTTCGGTGTTCGAAAGCGAGCTCGATCAGGTCAGGTGCGGCTCGCGCTGCTACCTCGTCGGATGCATGGACAAGCGTGTCGTCGGGTATGCCGGGCTGTGGTTCGTCGACGATCCCGATGGCAACCAGGCCCATGTCACGAACATCGTCGTTGACCCAGACCGGCGCCGCCAAGGAATCGCCACTCAGATGTTGTTGGCGTTGGCCGAAACGGCGATCACCCGCGGCTGCGTAGCTTGGACACTCGAGGTGCGGGCCTCGAGCGAGGGGGCGATCGATCTGTATCGCCGGTTCGGTTTCGCCCCCGCCGGTGTTCGTAGGCGCTACTACGAAAACTCCGAGGATGCGATCGTGATGTGGTGCCACGACATCCACACTCATGACTATGCAGAACGATTGAGAGCGCTCGCATCATGACCCCCGACGAATCGACGCTGGTGCTCGGAATCGAGACGAGCTGCGACGAAACCGCCGCTGCATTGGTGATGGGTGGCAATGATGTGATCTCGAGCGTCGTGTCGAGCCAGATCGAGATCCACGCCGACTTTGGCGGTGTGGTGCCCGAGATCGCCAGCCGCGCCCATCTCGAGGCGCTCAACCCGGTGGTGGCGCGGGCGATCGTCGAAGCCGGTGTCGATGGTTCACGAATCGATGCTGTCGCCTGCACGGTCGGCCCGGGTCTGATCGGTGCGCTGCTGGTGGGCGTCTCGGCGGCCAAGGCGCTGTCGCTGGCCTGGGATGTGCCGTTCATCGGCGTCAACCATCTCGAAGCGCACTTGTACTCGGCATTTCTGGAGGACCCGTCGCTTGAGTTCCCGCTTGTCGTGTTGCTCGTGTCGGGTGGTCACACGATGCTGATCGAGATGCGCGGTCACGGCGAATACCGCCTACTCGGCCAGACCATTGACGATGCCGCCGGCGAGGCGTTCGACAAGGTCGCCCGGTTTCTCGACCTGGGCTACCCGGGTGGGCCGGCGATCGACGCCACAGCCATGAACGGCGACCCCGACTTGATTCGGTTTCCGCGCGGGCTCAGCGCCGACCGCGACAATCTCGATTTCAGCTTTAGTGGGTTGAAGACGGCGGTCATGAACTATGTCCGCAACCACCCCGATGTCGGTTCGGCTGACGTGGCGGCCTCGTTCCAGACGGCCGTCGTCGATGTGCTGGTGAAGAAGTCGAGGCGGGCGGCCGAAATGGTCGGGGCCAAGGGCATCGTGTTGGGCGGGGGAGTGGCGGCCAACTCGCTGTTGCGCGAGGAATTGCTCGGCACCTGCGCAACGATCGGAGTGCGAGGCTTTCTTCCGAGCAGAGCGATGTGCACCGACAACGCAGCGATGATTGCCGCCACCGGTTGGTACCGGTTAGCGAGCGATGGTGCGACGGCCCTCGATGTCGGCGCCTTCCCGAACCTCAAGCTGCCACTGCTCGACGCGTAATGCGGCGTCGGTAAACGTTCACGAACTCGGCGCTAGCGGCGAGCTGTCAGGGCCATCGGCACGTGAGCGATGCCGTCCTCGATGAACTCGGGACCGGTGGATTCGAAGCCCATGCGCTCGTACCAGGAGGTCAGGTAGCTCTGTGCGTCGAGGACCAACGGGCCAGGATTGGTCTCGATGATGGTGGTGATCATTAGTGCCGCTAATCCCTCGCCCCGGAATCTTGGTGCCGTCACCACGCGTCCGACACGGGTGGCCCCATCGGGGTCGGCGAGGGTGCGGGCGTAGGCGGCGATCGATCGGTCACGGGCGATCCAGTGGTGAAGCGTCATCGACTCGGTGTCGCGTCCGTCGATGTCGGGGTAAACGCACACCTGTTCAACGACGAATACGTCGCAGCGAAGCCGCAGGACGTCGTGCAGCTCGGCGGTGGTCAGCTCGGCGAACGATCTGCTGATGACCTCGACAGGGTGCATGGCACGACTGTACCGAGCGGCACCGCCGCCAGCTGCAGGTACCGTATTCGGTCATGTTGTCGCTTCAAATCGGAGATTTCACGCCGGCCGCCCCGGTTGTGCTGGCCCCGATGGCTGGCGTTACGAATCACGCCTTTCGAACGATGTGCCGGTCGTATGGGCCAGATCTGGTGTACGTCAACGAGATGGTGATGTCGACCGCGGTTGTTTATCGCAACGACAAGACGCTGCGGATGATGGCCTTCGGTCCCGACGAGTCGCCGCGCAGCCTGCAGCTGTATGGCAGCGACCCAGAGATGCTCGCACGATCCATTCACATGGTGTGTGATGAGGGTCTGGTCGATCACATCGACCTCAACTTCGGGTGCCCGGCGACCAAGGTCACCCGCAAGGGCGGCGGGGCGGCTGTGCCCGCAAAGCCCAGGCTACTCAGAGCGATCGTGCGCGCTGCCGTCGGCGCCGCCGCCCCATACGGCGTCCCTGTCACGGCCAAGTTCCGGATGGGCCTGTGGGACGACCTGCGAACCGACATTTCGACCGGACTGATCTGCGCCGACGAGGGTGTGGCATGGATCGCGCTGCACGCCCGTACCGTCCAGCAGCATTACTCGGGCGAGGCTCGGTGGGACGCGATCGGCGAGTTGAAGCGGGCGGTCGACGGCATCCCCGTGCTCGGCAACGGCGATATCTGGGAGGCCAGTGACGCTGTCGACATGATGAGTGCCACCGGTTGTGACGGTGTTGTGATCGGCCGTGGCTGCTTGGGCCGGCCGTGGTTGTTCGGTGATCTGGTCGCCGTGCTCAATGGCGGCGAGGCATCGCCACCTCGCCTACTCGGCGAGGTACTCGAGGCGATGATGCAGCACGCCCGGCTTCTGGTCGAGAACTACGCCGGCCACGGCGGCGAACAGTTCGCCATGCGCGACTTCCGTAAGCACACCTCGTGGTACATGACGGGTTATCCCGTCGGCCCGGCCACCCGGCGCGATCTGGCACAAATCTCTTCATTGGCCGAGATCGAACACATCATTGGTGGGCTCGACCGCACGGCCACGATGGTGGAGGGCGGAGAGCGGATCAAGCGAGGTCACACGAACGGCCCGAGAAAGGTCTCGCTTCCCGACGGATATCTTGATCACACCGATGATCTCGTCGTGCCCGACGATGCCGACGTGATGTCGCTGTCGGGCGGCTAAGCCTCTCGCCCTAGGTCGCCTGTCGGCTCACGCTCGTGGCACAACTACCAGCTGGCGCAGGTTGCAGGTTGGACAAATTGACACTTGGCGGCAGACCGACAAGGATCGGGGGAGACGTGTCGGCCAGAGTTTGGGTTCGACACGGTCACATGGGGAACGCTCGACGACAGGAGTCTTGACAATGGCCGGTACTGGCTCAATTCTTGGAAACGCCGTGCAGCGGTTGGAAGATCCGACACTGCTCACCGGTGACGGGAAGTATGTCGACGATCTCGTCGAGACCGGCATGCTGCACGTGCACTTCGTGCGCTCTCCGGTTGCCCACGGCAACATCTTGTCGGTCGATACCTCTGGCGCGGCATCGATGCCGGGCGTCAAGGCGATCTACCACTCTGGCGGTGACGACCTGGGGTTGCCGTCGCTCCAGGGCTTTGCGATGATGCCTGAGACTCTCAACCGGCCGGTGTTTGCGGTCGGAAAGGTTCGTTTCGTCGGCGACGTCATCGCCGCCGTGGTCGCCGAATCGGCGGCACAGGCCAGCGACGCCGCCGAGGCCGTGATCGTCGACTACGACATCCTGCCGGCCATTATCAATGCCGTCGACGGGCTCGCTCCCGATGCTCCGTTGTTGTTCCCCGAGACCGGTACGAATATCTGCTTTGTCACCGAGCTCGGCAAGGAGGGCGGCGACCCGACCGACGGTGCTGATGTCGTCGCCGAGGTCGCCATGGTCAGTCAGCGGCTGGCCGGCGTGCCGATCGAGAACAACGGCGTCGTTGCCGTGCCCGATGGCGACAGCATCACGATGTGGGTGTCGCACCAAGCGCCGCACAGTGCGCACGCCAGCTATGCGCCGATGCTCGGGCTCGAGCCTGACAAGCTGCGAGTGATCTGCCCGTGGGTCGGCGGCGGATTTGGTCCGAAGGCGGCTGTTTACGTCGAACACATCGTCGTCGCCAAGGCGGCCCAGGCGCTGAATCAGCCCGTCAAATGGATCGCTACCCGTTCCGAAGACATGGTGGCACTCGTGCAGGGCCGTGACTACGTGATGAACGCCCGCCTCGGCGTCAACAACGACGGCAAGATCGTGGGCCTCGACGCGTCGGTGATCGCCGCCGCCGGTGCCTACCCGGCAATCGGAGCGATCCTTCCGATCCTGAGTCAGATGATGGCGGTCGGCGTCTACGAGATTCCAAAGGTTCGCTATGACGGCAAGACCGTGCTCACGAACAACTCCACGATCGGCGCCTACCGTGGGGCCGGCCGGCCCGAAGCGACACAGCTGATCGAGCGCGTCGTGGATGTCGCCGCCGACCTGATCGGCATCGACCCAGCCGAGATCCGACGCATCAACTTCATGCGGCCAGGCTCGTTCCCGCGCACCACCATCACTGGCGCCAACTACGACTCGGGCGAGTACGAGAAGTCGCTCGATGCCGTGCTCGAAGCGTCCGGTTACGCCGATCTGCGTATCGAGCAGGCCGCCCGCCGGGCGTCAGGCGACACCATGCAGCTTGGGATCGGCCTGTCAGCGTATGTCGAGGTCACCGCACCGGTCGGTCTCCACATCGAGTGGGGCGCCTGCGAGATCAACGACGACGGCTCGGCCACGGTATTCGCCGGAACCAGCGTGCACGGCCAGGGCCACCACACGGCGTTCGCCATGTTGGCCAGCGACATGCTCGGCATCCCGATGGACAAGATCAAGTTCGTCAACTCCGACACCAAGACGGTGCCGCGCGGCTCGGGCACATTGGGTTCGCGTTCGCTGCAGACAGCCGGCAGTGCGATTCACCTTGCTTCGGAGGGCGTGCTCGAGCGGGCCAAGAAGATCGCCGCTCACATGCTCGAGGCGGCGGCGGACGACATCGTCGTCGGCGATGGCGGGCTCGAGGTCGCCGGCGTGCCGGCCAACAACGTGTCGTGGGTCGAACTGGCGGCGGCGTCGCAGGATATCTCCAAGCTGCCAGACGATGTCGAGCCCGGCGCCTTGCGCCACGAGCTCGATTTCGATGGCTCCGACTCGACCTATCCGTTTGGTGCGCACGTGTCGGTGGTCGAGGTCGACACCGAGACTGGCCGTGTCACAATGCTGCGCCACATCGCCGTCGACGACTGCGGGCGAATTCTTAACCCGCTGCTCGTTCGCGGCCAACAACACGGTGGCATCGCCCAGGGTGCTGCTCAGGCGTTGTACGAGCACGTGCAATACGACACCGACGGCAACCCGATCACCTCGAACCTGATGGACTACGCGATCCCGTCGGCGGCCGAGCTGTGCAGCTTCGAAACCTCGAACACCGAGACGGACAGCCCGCGCAACCCGCTGGGCGCCAAGGGCATCGGCGAATCGGGCACGATCGGCTCAACGCCGGCGATTCAGAACGCTGTCATCGACGCTGTCTCACACCTCGGCATCGTGCACATCGACATGCCGTGCACCGCCGAGCGAGTCTGGTCGGCAATCCAGGCCGCCCGCTGATCAGCTGGGTCTCGCTTGGGTAACGCCCTGATCTTGGGCTCGGCTTCGCCGCGCCGGCAACAGCTCTTGCGTTCGATCGGACTCGACTTCACCGTGCACGCCGCCGACGTCGACGAGAGCTGTCTGCCAGGGGAGTCACCAACCGACTATGTCAGCCGAGTAGCCATCGCCAAAGCGATTGCCGTGGTCCACCTGCGCGGCCTCGGCGCCGCCGACGCGACGGCGGTACTGACCGCAGACACGACGGTCGATGTTGACGGTGAGATCCTTGCCAAGCCGCTCGACGACGACGACGCCCGACGCATGCTGGCGCTGATGTCTGGCCGCACCCATCAGGTGCACACCGCTGTGGTCGGCTGGTGTCCCGGCGGTACCCACGCTGTCACCGTCACGACCGATGTCACGTTTGCTCGGCTGAGCGATACCGACATCGAGTGGTACGTGTCGATGGGCGAGCATCTCGACAAGGCCGGTGCGTATGGCATGCAGACGGCCGGCGGCGCGCTGGTCGATCGGATCGACGGCAGTCCGAGCAACGTGATCGGTCTGCCGTTGGTCGAAACGATCGAGATCTTGCGGGCGTGCGGGGTTGATCTCACCGCGTCTGACGCAGCGACATCCGACAACGCCTGATCCCGTCGCCGAGCGGAACAACTCGTTGGCACTCTCGCTCGCCGGTTGTGAATCGCCGTGCTACCTGTCTAGCATTAGCACTCGCAGGGGTCGAGTGCTAATGACCCTGGTCAGCGAGACCAACAACCACCGTAACACGCCAATGGAGGCATGTGCCCATGAATCTGAAGCCGCTGGATGACCGTATCGTCGTCTTGCCAAACGAGGCAGAGACGCAGACCGCATCGGGTCTTGTGATCCCCGACACCGCCAAAGAAAAGCCGCAGCAGGGCAAGGTTCTCGCTGTGGGACCCGGCAAGCGGTCCGAGCAGTCGGGCGAAATCATTCCGCTCGGCATCGAGGTCGGCCAGACCGTCCTCTACTCGAAGTACGGCGGCACCGAGGTCAGCGCCAATGGCGATGACGTACTCGTACTCAACGCTCGCGACGTGCTCGCGATCGTCGAAGTCTGAACCCCACTCCTAACCAAGAACGAAGACTGAGGAAACAAACGAATGTCAAAGATGTTGAAATTCGACGACGAAGCTCGTCGCTCACTGGAAGCTGGCGTCAACAAGCTCGCTGACGCCGTACGCGTCACGCTCGGCCCGAAGGGCCGCAACGTGGTGCTCGACAAGAAGTTCGGCGCCCCGACGATCACCAACGACGGCGTGTCGATCGCCAAGGAGATCGAGCTCGAGGACCCGTTCGAGAACATGGGCGCACAGCTCGTCAAGGAAGTGGCCACCAAGACCGACGACATCGCCGGTGACGGAACGACCACCGCAACGGTGCTCGCGCAGGCGATGGTGCGGGTCGGCATGAAGAATGTCGCTGCCGGCGCCAACCCGATGGCTGTCAAGAAGGGCATCGAGGCAGCTGTCGCGGCCGCTGTCGCCTCGCTCGCCAGTCAGGCCAAGGACGTCGACGACAAGAGCGATATCGCTAACGTCGCCACGATCTCAGCCGCCGACAGCTCGATCGGTGATGTCATCGCCGAGGCGATCGACAAGGTCGGCAAGGACGGCGTCGTCACGGTCGAGGAGTCGAATACGTTCGGCACCGAGCTCGAGTTCACCGAGGGCATGCAGTTCGACAAGGGCTACCTCTCGCCGTACTTCGTGACCGACATGGAGCGCCAGGAAGTGGTGCTCGAAGACGCCTACATCCTGCTCAACCAGGGCAAGATCGCAACCGTTCAGGCCATGCTCCCCGTGCTCGAAGCGGTGATGAAGACGGGCAAGCCGTTGGTCATCGTCGCTGAGGACATCGAGGGCGAGGCGCTCGCCACACTCGTGGTCAACAAGATCCGTGGCACGTTCAACGCCGCCGCCGTCAAGGCCCCTGGCTTCGGCGATCGCCGCAAGGCGATGCTGCAGGACATGGCCGTCCTAACCGGCGGTCAGGTCATCAGCGAGGATGTCGGCCTCAAGCTCGAGAACGCCACGCTCGACCTGCTCGGCACCGCCAAGCGGATCATCATCACCAAGGACAACACCACCATCGTCGATGGCGGCGGTTCGCATGATGACGTGACGGGGCGTGTCAACCAGATCAAGGCCGAGATCGAAAACACCGATTCCGACTGGGACCGCGAGAAGCTTCAAGAGCGTCTCGCCAAGCTGGCCGGGGGCGTTGCCGTGATCAAGGTTGGCGCCGCCACCGAGGTCGAGCTGAAGGAAAAGAAGCACCGCATCGAAGACGCCGTGTCGTCGGTTCGTGCAGCCATCGAAGAGGGCGTGGTCGCCGGTGGCGGCACTGCCCTGATCCGGGCTCGTCCGGCAGTTCAGGCCGTCGTCGACTCGCTCGAGGGCGACGAGCAGACCGGTGCCCGGCTGGTGTGGGAGGCGCTCACCGCGCCGGCCCGCAACATTGCCGAGAACGCCGGCCTCGAGGGTTCGGTCATGGTGCGTGCGATCGAGTCGGAAACCGGCTCGATGGGCCTCAACGCGGCCACCGGCGAGATCGTCGACCTGGTCAAGGCCGGCATCATCGACCCGGCCAAGGTGACCCGTGCGGGGCTGCAGAACGCAGCGTCGATCGCTGCCCTCGTGATCACCACCGAGTGCCTGGTAGCCGACCGGCCCGAGCCTGCTGGCGGCGGCATGGGCGGCGGCATGGACCCGATGGGTGGCATGGGCGGCATGATGTGATCCAGTCTCTCCGGACATCGGTCCAGAGGGTCTGAACGACTCATACGTTCGGAACGGCCCGGGGCTTAGGCCCCGGGCCGTTCCGCGTCCCGGCGCGGCGGGGGTGCCGTGCGACGTTGGATCCTGGGACGCTGTTGGCGAGTCGACCCGCTGTCGGCGTGTACGGCCGAGCCGACTGGCAAACGCCGTCGCCGCTAGTCGCCAGGTAGCTTGCGCAAATGGGAGAACGCGCCATGCGACCCTTTTGGGTTCATCAGCTTGCCGAGTACCTGATTGGCATCTCGATGGTGGCCCAGGGCATGCAGGACATCTCGCCGCTCGTGCCGGCGCTCGCCGGTGCGCTGGTGATGGTCAACACGTCGATCGTCCGCGGCCCGCTCGGGGCATTTCGCCTGGTAAGCCGTGGGATCCACCGCTGGCTCGACGTCGTGTTGATGGCGGCGATAGTGGCCGGAATCGTGCAACCGTGGGTCGCGGTCGAGATCGGCGGCCGGTTGATCATGGTCGTGCTGCTGCTTCCGCTCGGGTTCTTGTGGTTCTACACCGACTGGGCGGAAGGCAAAGAACGCAAGACCCGCCGCGAGGCGAGCGCCGGTTCGACCGGCGATGTGGTCGGCCGATCGGCCGGCCGGATGGCTGCCAATGCCTACCTGAACGGCAAGAACGCGATCAAGAAGCGGTCACAGTAGTCAAGACGCGGTCATGGTTACGGCTGCTCGGGCGGCTTCGATCTTGTCGGTCGTCAGCCGTGCGCGGCCGAAGACGAACAGACCGACGTGCACGATCGCGGCCGCCAACCACGTGGCCCGCAGGGCGAGGTCGCGGTCGGCGAATCGCTCGACGACGAACACGATCAGGCCACCCAGAGCGGCACCGATCGGCATCATCCCCCAGGCGAAGAACCGGTACACGCTGTTGACGCGTCCGAGCAGATGGGCGGGAATGATGGTCTGGCGCAGGCT
>CALFRK010000076.1 GCA_937919625.1 uncultured Ilumatobacter sp. | reverse complement strand
CGAAGTTCGAGACCCGAAGTTCGAGAAAGGTATCTGCGACATGGTCCGAGCAATCTGGAACGGCGAGGTCGTCGCCGACTCTGACGACACCGTCGTCATCGATCGCAATCACTACTTTCCGGCCGGTGCCGTCAAACAGGCCTTCCTAGTATCCAGCGACACCACCACAGTGTGTGGGTGGAAGGGCCGAGCGGCGTACTACTCGCTCGAAATCAACGGGCAGTCCTACCTCGATGCGGCGTGGTACTACCCATCGACGTCGGAAGCGGCGCGCAGCATCGAGGGTCGAATCGCTTTTGGGCCAGGCGTCAAGATCGAAGACGAGGGCAACGCCGGGCGACGCCGGTCGCTGTTCGATCGTTTCCGCCGCGACCCCTCACACGAGCATCCGTCGCGCTCGACCGTTACCCACCACATCGACGCTCCAGTACACGACCTCGATGACGATTCGTTCTTTGCTGCTCTCGACGGACAGGTCACGATCGCCGACTTCTGGGCACCATGGTGCGGCCCCTGCAAGACACTTCACCCACTGTTCGACCGTGTCTCCATCGAGCACTCGACCTCAGCGCTTCAGTTCGTCCGGGTCGATATTGACGACAGCCCCGGCATAGCCTCGGCATTCAACATCATGAGCATTCCGACGATCGTCGTACTCGACGCTGGAGGCAACGAGATCGATCGCGAGACTGGGCTGCCCAGCCGTCGTCGGCTCGAACAACTGGTTCGCCATGCTGGTTCGCTGGCGCACGATTCGGCATCGACGACGCCCTGCAGAACCACGCATGAGTAACCACGTCACGATCGGCCCCGACACGATCAACAAAGGCGAACTCCTCCCTGATATCCCGCTCGTCGATCATGAACGCAACCCGTGGCAGTTCAGTGACCACCGCGGCAGACCTCTGCTGCTGGTGCTGCATCGCCACCTTGCTTGACTGCCGTGCCAAGAGCACGTGATCGCCGTGCGCGATCACCTCGAACAAATGGGTGATGCACTGCCGGTCGTTGTCACGTTTGCGCACGATCCATCGCAGCTTGCCGCCTACCGAAAGCACCTCGATGTTCCGTTCCCCGTGCTGGCCGACGCCCAGCGTGCGCTGTATCACTTGCTCGGAGTTGGGCGCGGCTCGATCCGCGATGTCTGGTCGCCCGGCACGATCGCCATGTATGTGCATCTAATGCGCGAAGGGCGGAGGCTCCAACGGCCTGCCGCTGACACGCGCCAGCTCGGGGCCGACGCCGTGATCGACCGCACGGGCCGACTGCACCGGCTTTGGCTCCCGTCAGGCCCGGACCACCGACCGCCGATCGCAGATGTGATCGCCGCCGTGGTGTCCGTTCCAAACAGCTCACCTGACTGAGCGTTTGTGGTGCTAACGCCAGGTCAGGTTGGAGTGTCGTACGGCTGGCAGGGCGCCGCGGCCTATCGGCGGTCTGCGTGATCGGCGGCACTTTCGCTCTGGCAGCATCGCCGATCCGCCCCAGACGCTCTGACAATGGGCCCACAGAACTGCCGGTAAATGTCGAGGTTTAGTCAACTCAGGTCGAAAGACTTGCTTTCGGAACCACGCTGCGACACACTGTAGAGGTTCTGAACACTGTGTGTGGCCAGAACGTGGTGACCACTTCACCATCCGTATTCTCATCGAGGCTTCACGATCTGGCAGAGTGCCCTTTCGACCTGGGACAACTTCGATCGAGCGGATGGTGGTGGTCATCCGGTTCTCGGGAGGCCGCGGAGCGGCGCTAACGTCGCCGCCATGCAGGTCGAGACACACCTCCCGTTTGGCAAGGTCGATCCCGGCATCCGCCAAACCGAGAAGCCGGTCGACATGACCCGCGTCCACCACGACGCCGAGCTCGTCGAACGTCTCGGGCTCGATGGCCTGGTGCTGACGGAGACCAAGGAGGATCCGTTCGTCGTGATGGCGATGGCCGCCACAACCACCGACCGGATTGATCTCACGACGGCGGTAGCGATCGCCTTTCCGCGTTCGCCCACGGTGACGGCCATGACCGCCTGGACCCTGCAGCGCGCCAGCCGCGGTCGTTTTCGGCTCGGACTGGGGACTCAGGTCAAAGGCCACATCGAGCGCAGGTACGGCGTCCCGTGGAGTGCTCCCGGGCCCTGGCTCGAGGACTACATCGGTGCCGTGAAGGCAGTGTGGACCTGCTGGCAAAACCGCACACCGCTCGACTACCACAGCGATCACTACAACCTCACCTTGATGAACCCGCTGTTCGACCCGGGCCCGATCGACTACCCGCTTCCACCGATCCACCTGGCCGCGGTCAACGCTCACATGGCACGCCTTTCAGGCCGTCACGCCGACGGCGTGCGACCACATCCGATCTGCACTCGCCGATACATCAGCGAAATACTGAAGCCGGCCGTCGCCCAGGGCGCCGCCGAGACCGGCCGCGACGCCAATGCGATCGAGATGGTCGCCTCTCCCCTGATCGTGACTGCACGCACCGACGCCGAACTCGCCCAGAAGGTCGGCACGGTGCGGTCGCGGATCTCGTTCTACGCCTCGACCCGCACCTACCGCGCTGTGTTCGATCTACACGGTTGGGGCGACATCGGCGAGCACCTCTCGTTGTTGTCACGCCAGCAGCGCTGGGACGAAATGGAGCATCACGTCACCGAGGAGATGGTGCACGAGATCGCTGTCGTCGCCCCGTACGACACGATCGCCGATGCCGTCGCCACCCGATACGAGGGTCTGTGCGACCGGATCGAGTTCTCGATTCCAGTTGAGAATCCCGACGACGAGATCCTGCTGGCCGAGATGGTCAGCGAAATCCAATCACGCTGACCTCAGCAAAGTCGTCAGGATTCTCCAACTGCCGCCGGCCATTGGAACGCATCGAGCTCCATCGCCAGCTCGAATCCCACTGCGCGACAGAGTCGCTGCGAGCCGACGTTTGACGCACCGCACCGGTACAGCGCTACATGTCCGGCTTCCAGCACGAGGTCGGCGACCGCCGACACGACGGCCCGTCCACGGCCACCCAGTCGTGCCTCAGGGTGGACCAGCACACCGATGTCGCAGCAGTTTGGCCGAAAAGTCTCTGGCCGGCCTCCGGCCAGCGCCAGCAGATCCCCACCCTCGATCCACCCAACAAGATATGGATCGAGGGCATCGATCTCGAACTCGGCCTCGCCGAGGTCTTCCGCCGAGCACTCGTCGAACAAACTTTGGACCGTACGGATCACTTCGGCCGAACGGCCGTCGAGCGCCGTCACGTCGGGCGCCCTGGTAGCCGACCGGTACGTGGTCGACAATACGTGCTCGAGACCGTGACCCAGAAGCTCGGCGTGTGCTGCCAGCGCCACAGCCCGGAACTCGTCGAATGCAACCGCTGTTTGACGGCGATTCCAGTCGGCCAACGTGGCTTCCAGATCTGGATCTGCCCAAATCAACGACTGCCGACCGATGTGGTGATGGCTGACCCTTCCGCTGCCTTGACGACTCGGGGCCGGAACCACGATCGACCCGGACATTCCGAACAGACCGACCGACACCCCGAAATGGGCGGCCAACCCGCTGCGATATCGATCGAAGGTCACAACTCAAATCCTAGATCGAAGCGAGCTGGCAGCGACCGATGGTCGCGACACGAGCGACTCAGCGCGCCTGTCCAAGCACGGCTTCGGCGGCCGCCCGCCGGGATCGCTCGGCTTCGTCGCGAACCGTGCATCTGCCGATGTGGTCGTTGACGAGGCCCATCGCCTGCATAAACGCGTACATCGTCGTGGGGCCCACGAACGACCAGCCGGTCTGCTTGAGCTGCTTTGACAACATTGTCGAGGTTTCGGTGACCGCCGGCACGTCGGTCGCTGGGGTGTTGGAGAACGTTGCGTACGGCCAAAAGAACTCGGCGATCGTGCCGTGCTGCTCGATCAGCTCGATCGCCCTGGCGGCGTTGTTGATCGTCGAACGGATCTTGCCCTGATGACGAACAATTCCGGCGTCGCCCAACAGCCGTTCGACGTCGCCTTCGCCGAACCCGGCGACTGTCTCGATATCGAACCCTGCAAACCCGGTGCGAAAGTTCTGGCGCTTGCGCAAGATCGTCAGCCACGACAAGCCGGACTGAAAGCCTTCGAGACAGATCTTCTCGAACAAGCGCGTGTCGTCGGTAACGCCGAATCCCCACTCGGTGTCGTGATACGCGGCGTAGTCGGGTGTGGAGGCTCCCCATCCACAGCGAGTCAGACCATCGTCGCCCATCACCGCGTCCATTTGGTCAGTCTCGCAGCTTCACGTGTGCCTGCTGGGCGGTTTTTGGCGGCCGTACGACTTCAGTCGGTGAATAACGAATCGCGGAGTTCGAAGCGACGGATCTTGCCGGTCGCCGTCTTTGGCAGCTCGTCGACCACGAACAGTCGGCGAGGACGTTTGAAGGCTGCAATCCTGCTTCTGCAGTGACGATCGATCTCGACGGGATCGACAGTATGGCCGGCGCGGGCGACAACAAACGCCACCGTTTGCTCAAGGCCGGCCTCGTTCCGAGCACCAACCACCGCCGCTTCGAGCACGTCGGGATGCTCGATCAGGACACTCTCGACCTCGGCCGGGGAGACCCAGATTCCGCCGGCCTTGATCATGTCGTTGTTACGACCGAGGAATGTCCAATGACCATCTGCCGACCGCGTGTACACGTCGCCGGTTCGCAGCCAACCGCCATCAAGAAACGAAGCCGCCGATTCTTTGGGACGCTGCCAGTACCCATCGGCAATCGACGGGCCACGGACGTGCAGGTAGCCCGGAACGTCCGGCTCGGTGACGGCCGCGCCCATGTCGTCGAGCAGCTTCGCCTCGTAGCCGGCGACGGGTTTGCCACTGCTGCCGGCGACCTGGTCGTTGATGCGGTTTGTCAAGAAGATATGCAGCGCCTCGGTGGTGCCGATCCCGTCGAGTACGTCGTGGCCGAACCCGTGCGCGAACCGTCGGTGCAGGTCGCCCGGCAGCGACTCGCCGGCGGTCACCGTGGCCCGCACAGATGCGAACAAGGCGGGGTCTGGCGCAGCGTCGAGGATCGCTGCAACGAAACCCGGGCTGGCGAAGAACAGCGTCGGCTGCTCGTCGGCTACTAGCTGCAGCACGCCGGGTGGCGTCGGGCGGGCCGGGTCGAGGATCGTCGTCGCTCCGACCGCGAACGGGAAGGTCAACGAGTTGCCGAGTCCGTAGGCGAAGAACAGCTTGGCGACCGAGAGGAAACGGTCGTGTTCGGACGTGGCGAGGATGGTGCGGGCGTACGTATCAGCCGTGGCCGCCAGACTGGCGTGACGGTGCATTACGCCCTTGGGCGAGCCCGTGGTACCCGAGCTGTACAGCCAAAAGGCGGGCGACGACTCGTCGGTGTCGGCGACCGGGGCATCGGACCGGTCGTCGTAGATATCCCACGAGTCGAGGCCAATGGTGATCGCGCCAGACGGTGTGCGGGCGTCGGCCAGGCGATCGGCGTGTTCGGCCGAGGCAACCAGCAGCGACGCCTGGGAGTCGTCGACTATCGCGGCAATGTCGGGGCCGGTGAGCATCGTCGAGAGCGGCACAGGTATCGCTCCCGACCGCATCGCCCCGAGAAAGAACGCCACAAAGCCGGGCTCGTCGTTGACCAGCATCGCTACACGATCGCCTGGTTGGATGCCCCGATCGACGAGGGCATGCTGAGCCCGAAACACCTCGCGCTGCATCTGGGCATAGGTGAATGACTCGCCCTGACAGCGAATTGCTACCCGACCGCCTCGACCCAGGTCGAGGTTACGATCGACCAACCATTCGGCTGCGTTGTACTTCCCCACCCCTACATTGTCGCAGGCCTGGCACGCCGACGGTGAACGGAACGTACTGTGATGACAGACTCGCCGAATGCCGTTGGATCGTGACGTAGCCGAGATGCTGGCAACGTTGGCTGCCTTGCAGGCACCAGCATTGTCGGACGGGACGGTCGTCGCCGCTCGCTCCAACTACAACGACGCACCCAAGCCCGATCGCGATCCGCTCGCCCTCGTCAGAGACCACACGGTGCCCGGACCCGCCGGCAACATCGCGGTGCGGCTGTACGCACTCAAACACCAGACCGACCTGCCGATCGTCGTATTCTTCCACGGTGGCGGCTGGGTGTTGTCAAACATCGATGGACACGATCCGATCGCAAGGAGGATCGCCGCCCGCAGCGGAGCGCTCGTCGTCTCGGTCGGCTACCGATTGGCGCCGGAGGATCCCTTCCCGGCCCCGCACGACGACTGCTGGGCCGTGACCGCTTGGCTCGCCGAACATGGCAACGAATGGGGAGCCAACCCCAACAAGATTGCCGTGTGCGGCGACAGCGCAGGCGGCAACCTGGCTGCTGGCGTTGCGATTCGCGCACGCGACGAGGGTCTGGCTTTGGCTCTTCAGGCGCTGATCTACCCATGCATCGATGATCTCCAAAGCGACTACCCGTCAATGTCGGAGAATGGTGAAGGCTTGTTCCTCACCGCCGCCGACATGGTGTGGTTCTGGAACCATTTTGTCCCAGCCGCACATCGCTCCGACCCACATGCCGTGCCGGCCCGCCTCGGGCAAATGGCGGGGCTCGCCCCTGCATTTGTGCAAACCGCCGAGTTCGATCCCTTACGAGACGAGGGTGAGCGGTACGCCCAACGACTCGTAGCTGCGGGGGTGCCGACGACATTGATCAGGTATCCGGGCGTCGTGCACGGATTCGTCACGAGGTGGCACGCGATTGCCCGCGCCGAACAAGCCCATGACGATCTCGCCGTCGCCCTCGAACAAGCCTTCTCTTGAACCGCACAAGTTGTGTCGGACACAACTCGCGCGTTCAGCCGTTCAAGCGGCGCTCCAAGCCCTTCACGGCCGCGAGCAGCGTGTCGTTGATGGGCGTAGAAACGCCGGCTGCTATTCCGCCTCGGCATACAGCACCATGCATGACGTCAACCTCGGTCTGCGAGCCCTTCTCGATGCTCTGCAACATGGACGCCTTAAAGCCGTAAGGCAGCCCCTCCCAAGCTCGCCGCCACGGCACTTCCGGATCGGTGGTGAGGATCCCGATTCCCAAACCGCGAGCGACGTTCATGGCCTCTGCGACTGTGGCGATCGCCATCGCCGCGACCTCTGGGTGAACCGACAACTCGCCGTAGGGCAACCCGGTCAACGCGCTCCAGGCACCTGTTGCGACATTGACGAACAGCTTCTCCCACATCATCACGACGATGTCGCTGCTGACATCGACAGCCATGCCGGCCAGTTCGAACATGTCGGCAATCTGTTTGATGCGTGGCGTCATCGAGCCGTCGAGTTCGCCGATCGTCGTGCGCCGACCAACCACCCCGAACTCGACCACGCCAGGCGCCGTGATTCGCCCCCCGATGAAGGTGCGTCCAGCGACAACGCGTTCGCGTCCGATCAGATCGGCAATGATCTCCTCACAGCCGACGCCATTTTGGAGCGTCAGGACGGTGGAGTCGGGCCCTAGCACCGGCAGTGCCGCTTCAATTGCTGCCTGGGTGTCGAACGATTTGACCAGCACGATCGCCAAGTCGGCGCGTGGAAGATCGTCATATCCCGTCGCGGCACACACCCCGATCGACCGCGTCACCTCGCCGTCGTTCATAACGAGTCCGCCGGCGTTGATGGCGTCGACATGCGCCCGATTGCGGGTCACCAGAACCAAGTCGTTGCCATTGGCAGCCAAGCTTCCCCCGATCGCCGACCCCAACGATCCTGCACCGATCACACACACTCGCACCCGCCGAACCGTACTCGCGGCGACCCAGCCTCCTAATCTCTCAGATGGGATGGACACGACGCCCTCAACACTGCTTGCCCCGCTCGACAGCGCGCGGCTGAGCGAGGCACTGGCCGATGCCGATCTGCGCGTGTTGTTGATGTGCGTCTTTCACCTCAGCGGTGACCGACGGTGGCTGGCGGTGCCCTATCGGCCACAACGCGACGTCAAGCTGATCGCCGACGAGCAAGCAGGCTTTCGGCCCGAGATCGCCGACGAGATTCGCGCAGCAGCCCTAGAGTTGCTGACCGCGACCCGAGTCGAACCGCAGATCATCGACCCAGGCGACGAGCTGATGCTCGAAATGATGCGCTGGTGCATGAACGAGTCGATCGACGCCGGCTACGCACCGATGATGCGCGAAGACCTCGGCATGGTCAGCCGAGATGTCGCATGGGACGAGACACCACCGGCACAGCCACCCGACCGCTACGTCGTAATCGTCGGCGCAGGTGCCAGCGGGCTGATCCTCGGAGCGCGTCTCTTGCGGCTCGGGATTCCTTTCACGATTCTCGAACGAGGCGCGGACGTCGGCGGAACCTGGCGCGACAACACGTACCCCGGCTGTGGCGTCGACACGCCGAATCACGCCTACTCGTTCTCGATCGGGCAGCGCCATCCGTGGACCCGCAACTTCTCGCCACAATCCGAACTGTTCGACTATCTCCGTGAGTGGACCGACGAGTTCGGGCTGCGCCAACACATCTGTTTCAACACCAAGGTTACGGAGGCCACCTGGAACGAGCACACCCAAGCTTGGGATGTCGCCGTATCGACGCCGCACGGGCCCGAGCTGTTCACCGGCACGGATCTGGTGGCGGCGATCGGACAGTTCGGCACCCCGTCGATCCCTGAGATCGCCGGCGCCGACGAGTTCTCGGGCCCGATGTTCCACACCGCCGCATGGCCTTCCGAGCTCGACCTCGCCGGCAAACGCGTGGCGATCATCGGCACCGGGGCAGCAGCGATGCAGATCGCCCCAACGATCGCCGGCGATGTCGAACAACTGTCAATCTTTCAGCGCAGCCCTCAGTGGGCCCGACCGATTCCGCGCTACCAAGACCTGCTCAGCTGCCACGCCCAGTGGTTGTTGGCGAACGTGCCGTTCTACGCCCAGTGGTTCCGGTTCTCGATGCTGTGGCGCTACGGCGATGGGTTGTTGCCATTCCTGCGACGCGACCCTGACTGGCCGCACCCCGAACGGTCGTTGAACTTCATCAACGAACGTCACCGCCAGGAGATGGTCGACCACATCGAGGCCGAGCTCGGCAGCCGCACCGATCTGATCGCCGCCTGTACGCCGACCTATCCCCCATACGGCAAACGGATTCTGCTCGACAACGGCTGGTACAGCACACTGCTGCGCCCGAACGTCACACTCGTCACCGCCAGCATCGATCGGATCACCATCGACGGCGTTCGCACCACCGATGGAGCGGAGCACGCCGCCGATGTGATCGTGATGTCGACCGGCTTCCGCATGACCGATATGGCGCGCTCGCTTCGCCCCGTTGGTCGAGATGGCGTCGTGCTCGATGACGTTTGGGGGCACGATGATGCCACTGCCCATCTTGGTATTACGGTGCCCGGCTTCCCGAACTTCTTTTTGATGCAAGGCCCCAGTACCGGGCTCGGCCACGGTGGCAGCGCGATCTTCCAGGCCGAGAGCCAGACCCGTTACATCACCGATGCGATCGTGCGGATGATCGAGGCCGAGATCGGTTCGATCGAACCCAAGCAGCGAGTACACGACGAGTTCGTGCGGCTGGTCGACGAGCGCCACGCTGAGCTGATCTGGAGTCACCCTGGCATGTCGACTTACTACCGCAACTCACACGGCAGGGTCGTGTCGGTCACGCCGTTCAGCCTGCTCGAGTACTGGCAGATGACCCACGACATCGACCTCTCCGACTACGTGATCACCCGCGTCGATTAGATCCTCAATGCCGAACTGGTGCGCTTACGCCTGTTTGAGTTGTTGTTTCTGAATCTTGCCCATCGCGTTACGCGGGAGGCTGTCGACGACCCTGACTTCACGCGGACGTTTGTGGCCAGAGAGCAGCTTGGCGACGTGATCGATCAGATCGTTCGGCACGATCCCGTCGCCGACTACGAAGGCGACGATCCGCTCCCCCAGGTCGGCATCCGGCACGCCGATCACGGCGGCCTCGTCGACCGACGAGTGTGACAGCAGCGCAGTCTCGACCTCGCCGGCACCGACCTTGTAGCCACCCGATTTGATGATGTCGATCGATGCTCGGCCGACGATCCGATGGAATCCGTCGGGGGCGATCGTCACCGCGTCGCCGGTTACGAACCAGCCATCATCGGTCATCGATTCGGCCGTCTTGTCGGGCAGGTTGAGGTAGCCGTTGAACAAGGTGGCGCCCCGAACCTGCAGGCCGCCGATCGTCTCGCCGTCGTGAGACACGGGTTCGCCCGTCTCCGAGCGAAGCCGGGTCTCTACGCCGGCTATTGGCACACCCACGTGGCCGGGCCGTCGGTCACCATCGTGGCGGGTCGACAGCGTGATCAACGTCTCGGTCATGCCGTACCGCTCGACGGGCACCTGCCCCGTCAGCTCACGTAGTCGCTCGAAGACAGGTACGGGAAGTGCGGCACTGCCGGACACGAGCAACCTTGCCGACGACAGCGCCTTGGCATGCTCGGGCGCCGCTGCCACACGGCCCCAGACTGTCGGCACACCGAAGTACAGGGTGCCCACGGCGGCGCCATAGCGTTCGGGTGTCGGCCGGCCGGTGTGAATCAGCTTCGACCCGACACGTAGCGCGCCGAGCACGCCGAGGATCAGGCCATGCACATGGAACAGCGGCAGGCCGTGCACAAGCGTGTCGTCAGGCGTCCACCCCCATGCATCGGCCAGCCCGTCGAGCCCGGCGGCGATCGCGCAGCGCGGGATCACGGCACCCTTCGGAAGTCCGGTCGTGCCCGACGTGTACATGATCAGGGCCGGGTCGTTGTCGGACTTTGGGGACGATCCAGTCGCTGACGCCGATCGTGTCGTTAAAGGGATCCGCTCGAGCTCGACATCCGGCCACTCGGGATCACCGATCACCATCGTGGCTCCGGAGTCGCGCAGGATGTGATGGCACTCCATCGGCCCGGCATCGGCCGGCACCGGCACGACAGGAACGCCGGCCCGCAAACCAGCCACGACGGCAATCACGGTGTCGATCGTCGCCTCACCGCACACGGCGATCGCCGGCGCGCCAGCGACCCGACCACCGATCGCATCCGCTCTGGCTGCCAGCTGCGACCACGCCAACGTCTCGCCCGCAACCGACACCGCGTCAGCAGGGTCGCCATGAACGCCGTCGAGGGCGGGCAACAAGCTCATCTCACTCATCGTCTCACGCCCCACCGACGAGTTGGGAGTTGTGCCAGGCACAACTCCCAACTAGACCCTTTCTATGTATTCGCTGGCTCCGACGATCACGGCTCTTGACTGCGGGTGGCTGAGGACGCAGCGACGCACGCTAACTCAGGGCGGATCAACCGATCAGCTCAGCTTCCCGATTCCGTCTTGGCTGGTGCAGCATCCGCAGGGCAACGTCGTATTCGACGTCGGGCTGCATCCCGACCTGGCCGATGGCGCCGAGTCGCTGGGGCCGATGGCGAAGATCTTCGCACCACAACTCGAACACGGTGGCACCGTCGCTCACCGGCTGGCCGAGCACGACGTCGATCCATTGAGCAACCTGACGGTGGTGTTGTCGCATTGCCACTTCGATCACGTCGGCGGACTGTGCGAACTGCCGAATGCCCGTGTCATCATCCAGGCCGACGAGTGGGTCGCCGCCACCAGCGATCCGGATATCAGCTACGACAAGTCGCTATTCGAACTCGGGCACGACGTGCTCGCGATCGCCGGCGCCCACGACCTGTTCGGTGACGGCACGGTGGCCTGCATCCCGACACCAGGGCACACCTGCGGGCACCAGTCGCTGCGCGTCGTCACGGCCAACGGCCCGGTGATCCTCGCCGCCGACGCCTGCTACTTCGGCCACACCCTCGACGACGGCATCCTGCCGCAGTTCGGGTACGACTTCGACCAACAACGCGCCTCGCTCGACATGCTGCGTCGCGAACACGCCGGCGGCACGGCGATCGTGCCCGGCCACGACGCCGAGATCTTCCGTCGCCTACTGGCCGCTCCGCTGTAACCGAAAGGTGTCTGTCACCTTTCCGCTCGCTCTTCTGTGAGGGGGTTGCGGTGTCATACTGCGTGTATGGCTGCTGACACCGACGCGCTTCAGAAACGGTTCGATCAGCTGATCGATGCCGACGACCGGATCGAGCCCCGTGACTGGATGCCCGACGAATACCGCAAGACGCTGGTGCGTCAGATCGCCCAGCACGCCCATAGCGAGGTAATCGGCATGCAGCCAGAGGGCAACTGGTTGACCCGTGCCCCTTCGCTGCGTCGCAAGGCGATCCTCACCGCCAAGGTGCAGGACGAGGCCGGCCACGGTCTGTATCTGTACGGCGCCGCCGAGACCCTCGGCACCCCCCGCGAGGAGTTGCTCGATCGGCTCCACAATGGACGCCAGAAGTACTCGTCGATTTTCAACTATCCGACCCTCACGTGGGCCGACATGGGCGCGATCGGCTGGCTGGTCGACGGGGCGGCGATCATGAATCAGGTGCCTCTCTGCCGATGCTCGTATGGTCCGTATGCGCGGGCGATGGTGCGGATCTGCAAAGAGGAAAGCTTCCACCAGCGGCAGGGCTTCCAGATCATGTTGACTCTGGCAAACGGCACGCCAGGGCAGCAGGCGATGGCGCAGGATGCCCTCGACCGTTGGTGGTGGCCGTCGATCATGATGTTCGGGCCTCCCGATTCCGAATCGGTGCACGGTGACCAGAACACGCGTTGGGGCATCAAACGCTTCGGCAACGACGAGCTGCGCCAAAAGTTTATCGACGCCACCGTGCCCCAGGCCGACCTGCTCGGCCTCACGATCCCGGATCCCGATCTGCGTCTCGACGAGGAGACCGGCAACTATCTGCACGGTCCGATCGATTGGGGCCATTTCTGGGACGTCGTGAAAGGCAACGGACCGTGCAACCGCGAGCGACTGGGCACCCGCGTCGACGCCCACGAGGGCGGTACCTGGGTCCGCCAAGCGGCGACCGCCTACGCCGAGAAGCAGGCCAAGCGAGCCACTGAGGCAGCGGCGTGAGCGGCAAGGCCGACTGGCCCCTGTGGGAGGTGTTCGTGCGTGCCAAGCGCGGCGTCAGCCACGTACACGCCGGCACGGTGCACGCCCCAGATGCCGAGCTGGCGCTGCAGAACGCCCGCGACCTGTTCACGCGACGGTCCGAGGGCGTCAGCTTGTGGGTCGTAAAATCGAATGACATCACCGCCTCCGACCCGAACGACCGCGAGTCGCTGTTCGATCCGGCTGACGACAAGACATTTCGTCACCCAACTGATTTCGAACTGCCGGACGAAGTCGCCAACATGTGATGAAACCCCTGCTCACATACACCCTGCGGCAGGGCGACCGGGCGTTGATCCTGGCCCAACGTCTGCTCGAGACGATCACACATGCGCCCGAGATCGAAGAGGACATGGCGCTCTCGAACCTGGCGCTCGACCTGATCGGGCAGGCGCGGGCGCTGTACACCTACGTCGCTGAGATCGAGGGTGACATCGACGGTGCGGTTCGCGACGAGAACCACTACGCCTACTGCCGCGAACAGCACGAGTTCCAAAATCCACTGCTGGTCGAGCAGCCAAATGGCGATTTTGCCCAGATCATCGTGCGCCAGTTCTTGCACGACGCCTATGCATTCCCGTACTGGCGAGTGATGCAGCACTCGACAGACGAAACGCTCGCAGCAATCGCCGCCAAGTCGGTCAAGGAGACGGCTTACCACCTGCGTCATTCGCGCAGCTGGTTGGTGCGTCTCGGCGACGGCACCGACGAGAGTCATCGGCGGGCACAGGCGGCGGTGGACCAGATGTGGCGATACACCGGCGAACTGTTCGAGACCGACGAGGTTGAGCAGGCGCTCGTCAGCGCCAGCATTGCATTCGACCCCGACGAGTTGCGTAACACGTGGCTGCACACGGTCGCCGGCACCCTCACCGAGGCCACGCTCGAGATGCCCGACGACGTCGTCATGCAAAACGGTGGCCGATCCGGTCGGCACTCCGAATCGTTCTCGCGTCTGATCGGCGAGCTGCAGGTGCTCGCTCGTGCTCACCCAGGGGCGACGTGGTGATGACGGTGGCCGCTTCGCTCGGGGATCTCGTTCGGGACATCGAAGACCCAGAGTTACCTCACGTGACGATCGGCGACCTCGGGATCGTGCGATCGGTCACGATCCATGGCGCGACTGCCACCGTGCTGCTGACACCGACATACACCGGTTGCCCTGCCACAGAGCAGATCCGCGAAGATGTCGCCGACGCCGTCCGCAGCGCCGGGCTTGAGCCCGATGTGCGGCTTGTCATCAGCCCGGCGTGGAGCACTGACTGGATCACCGAGCGCGGACACCAACGTCTGCTCGCCGCAGGCATCGCTCCCCCACCACCCGCCGACGAACCAGGCGTTACGTTCGTCGATCCACCCGTCGCCTGCCCGCGCTGCAGCTCCCGCCGCACACGACTGATCTCCCACTTCGGCGGCACCGCCTGCAAGGCGACCTATGTCTGCAACGCCTGCTCCGAACCGTTCGAGTTCTTCAAGGCGCTCTGATGTCGCAACCCTCTGATGGATTCCGAGCGATGCGTGTGGCATCGGTCGCACACGACACCGACGACAGCGTGATCGTTTCGTTCGACACCGAGCTCGAGTTCGCACACGGGCAGCACCTCACGTTGCGTCGCGAATTCGACGGCACGGAGGTGCGCCGTAGCTACTCGATCTGTTCGGCCGCACCGTCGGGTGAACTCAGGGTTGCGATCAAACACGTCGCCGGCGGCGTGTTCTCGACGTGGGCAACGATGGAACTGAAGCCCGGCGACAAGGTCGACGTGATGCCACCGGCGGGCCACTTCAGCCACGAACTCGACCCGGCCGCGGCTCGGTCATACACAATGCTGGCCGCCGGCAGCGGGATCACCCCGGTGTTCTCGATCATGGCGACGATCCTCTCCAGCGAGCCGCACGCCCAGGTCTCGCTGGTGTACCTGAACCGCACCTCGCAATCGACGATGTTGCTCGACGAGCTGCAGGATCTACGCGACCGGTACCTCGGTCGGCTCAGCATCGCCTTCGCGTTCACGCGGGAAGAGACAGGCGGCGAGCTGCTGTCCGCTCGCCCAGACCGGGCACGCCTCGACCGACTGATCGCGGCCGGCTTTCTCCCCGCCGACGCCGATCACGCCTTCCTGTGCGGCCCGATCAAACTGATCACCGAAGCCGAGCAGGCACTGGTCGCCGCCGGAATGTCCGGTAGCGCTGTACATCGCGAGATCTTCACCACCAACCAGCCGGGCCGAGTGAGCCTTGCGCCGCAAGAGGTCACCGAGACCTCCGTCGCTGTCGCAACTGGCCGGGCGACCCTGCACGGACGGGCCACACGGTTCGATCTGTACGAAGGTGACAGCGTGCTCGACGCTGTGCAGCGGGTGCGCCCCGACGCCCCGTTCTCGTGCCGCAGCGGGGTCTGCTCCACGTGCCAAGCGGTGCTCCGTGACGGAAAAGTCGAGATGACGGTCAACTACGGCCTCAGCGCCGCCGAGGTAGCACGCGGCTACGTGCTGACGTGTCAGGCGCACCCTACGACGCCGACCGTCGACGTTGACTACGACGCCTGAGACATGACCGCCGCCGGCCCGATCGGTGCTCGTCAACCAGAACGTCCGTAGCTGACATCGCCAGGCACCAACTGAGCGTTCGGCACCAGCGTCGCGAGTCGTGCAACGGCGGATCGGTGGTGAGGGTCTGGGAAATGCACCAGCGCGGCAGCGAAGTCGTGTTGTGCACGGCGGGCGGGATCACGTTGCACCAGGGGATGTCCGACGCCAGCACGGCGACCGTCACCCTCTCGGCCGGTCAGTACTTCGTCAGCGAACTCTGACGGCCTCCCATGCCTCTAACATCGCGTCACACATCGTGCGGTGCTGGCGAGCCAACGAGCGGGCCTCGTCGCCTTCGGCACGCAGTCCGATCGCCACAGCAGCCGAACGGTTGCCCCGGAAGTACGGCGCGAACAGGTGCGGTTGGAACGCGCCGCGCTGCTCGATGTCGACCTCGTCGATCGGTCCGCCCGGTGGAGGATCGATCGGGCCCACGTCAATCGCTTCCAGGGCGACCAAGACGTCCTCGTCGTGAATGCGATCGGCGAAGTCGCGACCGCGGTAGGCGAACACCTCGTTTCCGTCCGGGTCGAGTACCAGCATCGCCGGCAGGGCGATCCCGCCCCGCTCTTCCGGGTCGAACAGCCCGAGCGCCTGGAGATACGCCTCGCCACCAGGGTCGGAGACGTACTGGACGTTGGGCGTCGGCCAGCGCCCGAACATCGCCGCTTGACGCTCGGCGTCATCGACGCTGATGGCGATCACCTCGCCGCCTGCGGCGTGGATCCGATCCGAAAGCGATGCCAGCCGCACGAGCTGACCACAGCAATACGGTCACCAATCTCCGCGATAGATCATCACGATCACGGCCTTGCCGCCTTTGCGCAGGCTCAGGATCGCCTCGCTCACGGCAGGGACCACGTCGCTCATCGCCTCATCCTTGCCGCCAACGGTCGATACAAACGAACCAGGCGACCGGCACCAGCGTCGGGTCAGCTCGGATCGCGCCCGACCAGACCCACCTTGGCGAGACCCTTGCGAATCGAAGAGACGCGGTCATACGACTGTTGCGCCAGGCCCTCGTCGATGACCGCCTCGAGGATGCCGTCGCGGGCGACGCCCGGCTATCGACCCTTGATCGCCTGATAGCGGTCGAGCGCTTCCCGGCGTTCGACACCGTGGTCGACGATCGGTGCGGGGTAGGCACTGGTATCAAGCTCGGGGATCCAACGCTGCACGTACTCGCCGTTCCGATCCCAGCGCTGCTGTTGGGCGGTCGGATTGAAGACCCGGAAATACGGCGCTGCGCCGGTACCGGTTCCGGCGGCCCACTGCCAGCCGTGGTTGTTCGAGGCCAGATCACCGTCGAGCAAGTGCTGGAGGAAGAACCTTGCGCCCCACTGCCAGGGCAGGTGAAGGTCTTTCACGAGGAAGCTGGCGACGATCATGCGGATCCGGTTGTGCATCCATCCGGTCGCCAGCAGTTGTCGCATGCCGGCGTCGACGATCGGAAACCCGGTCATACCCTCGCACCACCGCCGGAACTTCTCCTGTGCCAACGAGCCGGTATCGACGGCGATCTCGTCGAACTTGGAGTTGAGGTTGCGCCACGCCGTGTGGGGTTGGTGGAACAGCACGTCGGCGTAGAACTCGCGCCATGCCAGCTCCGACTGGAACGTGATCGCACCCTCACCTCGAGGTTGAGGGTTGATCATCAACTGGCGGGGGTGTGTCAACCCGTACTTGAGGTACGGCGAGAGGTGGCTGGTTCCCGCCACGGCCGGCCGGTCACGCAGTTCTGCATAGCGGTCGAGTCCGGTCGACCGAAACTGCTGCCAATCCGCCGTGACCTGGGCTTCATCGGCAAACGGCAACTCGAACGGGACGCCAGGCCGCGGCGGCAGGCCGTCCGAGGGAGCGGTCCGCCAGTTCGGCGAGCGCGGGGTATCGATCGGCGTCTGCCAGCCGTGAATCCGCCATCTCCGTGAGAACGGGGTGAACACCGCATAGGGCTTGCCATCGTCCTTGCGGACAGAGCCGGGTTCGACGGCGTACGGCGAGCCGACGCCGCGCAGGTGTCGACCCGTTCCACGCAAGGCATCGGCGACGTGTTCGTCACGGCGCCGCCCGTACGGCGCGAAGTCCTTCGAGACGTACACGCTGTCGGCGCCGACCTCGTCAGCGATCGCCGGGATCTCGTCGACCGGGTCGCCGTGGCGGATCACCAGTGCGCCCCCGGTCGCTTCGTCGAGCGCCTGCAGGCAGTCGTGCAACAGCGCACGACGAGGAGCTCCGGCTCGTTCGAACGCCGGATCGACGACGAACAGCGGAAGCACATCTCCCTCCGCTAATGCCGAATGCAGGGCAGGATGATCCGCAAGACGCAGATCGCGCCGGAACCAGACGATCGAGAGCTTCGGCACCGTCAGCCGGCGCGCCGACCGGTGGCTCGGACGATGCGTTCGGACAGCCACTCGAACTCGAGCACACCGTTCACGTACTCGTCACCTGCCGGCCGCGTGACGAGCTGCGATGACTGGATCAGCCGCCAGCCATCGGCCAATACGTCGACACCGCGTGCGTGCGGCAGCGAGGTAGAAGGGGCATCCATCACGCTCACCGTAATGTCGGGAGGGGGTCAGACCCCGTCCGGGCGACGGTGCATGATCTCGGCGAGCCGGGCCGTCCGATCGTCACCCGTCACGGCCCACCGTTCGAAGGCGTTATCGAGATCCGATTCGACCAGCGTCGCAACCAGCAGCTCGAGGTCGATCGGTCCGCTAGGTCGACGATTCGATGTCGGAGAACAGGATCGTGATCGTGCCGGCGCGACGTCTCGCAGAACGAAAGGCGTGCTGAGCCGCCGAGTCTTGCCGCCCGCCCATCAGATGCTGATCGTGAGAAACGTCGGACGGTAGTCGGTGAGGTGGCTCACGGTTTCCGACCCGTTCCACCGGTTGTGACCGATCGACCAGATGTAGTTGCCCTCGCTGTCGGTCCACGGGACCCACGATGCGAAGTAAGTGTTGCATTCGGAGCGAGCGCAGCTCAACGGCTCGTCGATCGAGTCGACAAGGACAAACGGGCCCTGCGGGTCATCAGCGAACCCGAAGTCGACCGTGGTCCCCCACCAATCGTCGCGCTTTTGCACCAGCACGAACCGTGTGCCGTCGTAGCTGATCTGGGCCGGGTTGTTGCCAGAACCGACGAACGAGAAGTCCACGGCGGGTGCCGCAGTGGTGCTGTCCCCGGTCCAGTCCGTGCCACCCCAGTACTCCCGCGCTGCATCGAACTGACCGACCGGAACCCGAGCAACCTTGACATCGGCCACGCATTCGCCGAATCCGAACATCGTGTCGTAGCCGAACTGCTGGTAGCAGTGGGAGTACAGGTAGGTGTAGGTGGCGTCACTCGTCACGCTCCAGCCATACAGGTCACCCTCCAGGATTGGCTCGTCGATCACTTCGACCACCTCGAGCGTGGACGCATCGAGAACGACCCGCCGCAGCGCGCTCGATCTCGTTCGGCTCAGGTACGAGCTCCCGGTTTCGTTCATCTGCACCACGTACACGTGCAGCTGCGTACCGTCTGAGTTGGTACCACCGCCGAGGATCCATTGCCATTGCTGCATGTGCGACGTGACGTCACCGAGCAGCCACGACTTCGCTCCGTCGTTGAGCAATGTGAAGCACCTGCCCGACTGGATGATGCCGACGTTGTGGACCAGCGTGCCGCTGACGAAAGCGTCTTGGAACGTCCACAAGACGCGGTCATCGGTGAGCCGGAACGCCCGCTGGTAGTCGGCGCCTTGGAAGGTGCCGACCGGCTGCGAGAAGAACTCGGTGATGTCTGAGGCATCGAGACTCGAGGCGCAGTGGTCACCGACATCAGGAGACGAGATCGGGGCGAACGGATCGACCGCCGACTTGGGGTCGATTGCGACCCCACCGTCGTTCACCCAAATCGCAGTCAACTGGACGTCCTCCGCTTGAGGAGGAGGAGGAGGAGGAGGAGGAGGAGGAGGAGGCGTGACCGCAACCGCCTCCGCGGCCACGTCCGCATCCGAGCTCACGGAACCGACGAATGGATCGAGCAAACCCGGCCTGGTCGATCGAGACACGGTGCTGTCGTCGGTCGCATCGGCATTCGATGCCGACGACGGGCCGTTCTGGGCGATTGGAAGCACCAGCGCCAAAACGATGATGGCTGCGACGGCTGCGATTAACTTCGTCATGCCGCAACCATCCACGCCGGCCTTCGCAGGCCGTTTGCGTTGCGATCGCTAGCTGGTCGCAACCGGGGCGGAACGTGCTGTCAAACGTCGGCACCTCCACCGTTGATGCACTCTGACAAGGAGTTTCGCGGCTGCGATCAAGTTGCGATCGAGACTGCGTCTATTGTCTGCATGGGGCGACGAACAGGTGAAGTGATGCAGGTACGTGTACTTGGGGCGATCGAGGTGCTCGATCCTGCCGTCGTGGCGCTCGGGGGTCCGACGCAACGTCGAGTGTTCGCTCAACTGGCCGCCGGCGGCGGCCGAGTCGTGTCGGTAGACCAACTCATCGATGCGGTGTGGCCCGATGGCGCGCCCAAGCGGGCCGAGCACAACGTGCGTTCTTATGTGCACCGGCTGCGCACGGCGCTGGGTGAGTTTGGTGGCCGGATCGAGACGGCCGGCACCGGCTACCGGCTGCGGCTCGAACGCGACGAGCTCGACGCGACCCGGTTCGAGGATCTGGTCGCGGCGGCCCGCACTGCATCGTCGCAAGCCGACCCAGAGCGTGCCCGGCAACTGCTCGACGAGGCGTTCGAGTTGTGGGGTGGCCGCCCGTACGACGAGTTCGCCGACGACGAGTGGGCGCGAGCCGAGGTGACCCGCCTGCACGAGGTCCAGGCCTCGGCGATCGAGCACCGGTTCGCAGCGTTGCTCGACAGCGGGCGTCACACCGAGGTCATCGGCCCACTTCAGGAAGCAGTGACCGACGAACCGTGGCGTGAGGCCCGCCGGATGCAACTCGCGCTTGCCCTCCACCGGTCTGGGCGTCAGGCAGAGGCGTTGCGGGCGATCCAAAGATACAAGTCCGAGCTCGGCGACGAGCTCGGCCTCGAACCGTCACCCGAGCTCGACCAGCTCGAACACCGCATCCTCGACCACGATCCGGCTCTGTTGCTGGTGGCACGGCAGCAACACATGCTGCGCGGTTACCAGCTAAATGAGGTGATCGGCGAGGGCTCATTCTCGCTGGTGTGGCGCGGTGTGCAGCCATCTCTCGGACGCACGGTGGCGATCAAACAAATCCGTGCCGAGTTGGCCAACCAGCCTGATTTCGTGCGCCGGTTCGAGACCGAGGCCCAAACTGTGGCGGCGCTCGAACACCCGTACATCGTGCCGCTCTACGACTACTGGCGCGAGCCCGACAGCGCCTACCTCGTGATGCGTTACGTCGCCGGTGGCTCGCTTGAGCACGAGGTGCTCCACCGCGGACTCGACGAGCCACGCCTGCGGCGATTGATCGACCAGGTCGGCTCGGCGCTGCACACCGCCCACCGAGCCGGCGTGATCCACCGCGACGTTAAATCGGCGAACGTGTTGCTGGACGCCGACTCCAACTTCTATCTGACCGATTTCGGGATCGCCTTCACCGGATCGGCCTCCGACGACGAGTTGGCGACGGCGCTGTCGACAGGATCACCCGCCTACGCGTCGCCGGAACAGCTGCGGCGCCAGGCGCTCGACGATCGCACCGATGTCTACGGGTTTGGGATCACCCTCTTCGAGGCGGCCACCGGACGATTGCCGTTCGTCGACGCTCCCACCCAGGCGGCGCTCGTGAAACGTCAGCTCGAGGATCCGGTTCCGGCGCCATCGTCGGTATCTCCCGGCCTGCCGGCGTGGGTCGACCAAGTTGTGTCCAGGGCGACGGCGAAGAACCCGGCCGACCGATACGGGTCGATGGCCGAACTGATGGCGGCGGTTCCTATTAGCACGGCGGGCACCACCGATCCAGGGCGTGGCGTGGCACGTTCGACCGTGATCAATGATCTCGTCAACCCGTTCAAGGCGCTGCGGGCTTTCCGCGAGGCCGACACCGCCGACTTCTACGGACGCGAGCGGCTCGTCGCCCGCTTCGTCGAGGTGCTCAGCCGCCCGGGGTCTGCCGGCCGCCTGCTGGCCGTCGTCGGCCCATCAGGGTCGGGTAAGTCATCGGCCGTGCGGTCAGGGCTGCTGCCGCGACTGCGCACCGGTGCCGTGCCCGGCTCGCGGGATTGGTTCATCACGACGATGGTGCCGGGCACCCACCCGTTCGACGAGCTCGAGTCGGCGCTGAGCCGGGTCGCTGTGCGCCAGCCCGGAGCACTGGTCGAGATGATGCGCAGCGACGACCGCGGGATCGCCAGAGCGATCAATCTGATCCTTCCCGACGAAGACTCCGAACTCGTGCTGTTGGTCGACCAGTTCGAAGAGCTGTTCACCCACTCCGCCGACACCGAGCGCACGCGGTTCCTCGACGGCCTGCTCACCGCTGTACGCGATACGCGGGCGCGCCTCCGCGTCGTGGTGACGATCCGGGCCGACTTCCTCGACCGCCCGCTGCGCCATCCTGGCCTGGCCGCACGACTGGAGACCGCCACGGTCACGGTGTCGCCGCTCGCCGCCAACGAGCTCGAGGCAGCAATCGTCGAACCGGTCCGCCGCCAAGGGGCGGCGTACGAGCCTGGTCTGGTGGCCCGCATCATGGCCGACGTCGGCGACCAACCCGGCGCCCTCCCGTTGCTGCAGTACGCGCTGACCGAACTGTTCGACGCCCACGTGTCGGGGCTGCTGCGAGCCAAGTCGTACGACGAGATCGGCGGGCTGACCGGCGCCCTCGCCACCCGCGCCGACGAGACTCTGGCGGCGATGACCGCCGACCAGCAAGCGGTCACCCGGCGCCTGTTCGGACGGCTCGTCAACCTCGGTGGAAGCACTGACGACACCCGCCGCAGGGTGCGCCGCAGCGAGATCGGCGACGATTCCGACACGATGACGGTGATCGACACCTTCGGAGCCGCTCGACTGCTCGTGTTCGACCACGACCCGGCGACCCGCGAACCGACCGTCGAGATCGCCCACGAAGCCCTCCTGCAAGCTTGGCCGCGCCTTCGCAGCTGGCTCCACGACGACCGCGACGACCTGTACACGCTGGCTGGCATCGGTGCCGCGACCGACGCCTGGCTGGCATCGGGGCGCGACGACGGCGAGTTGGCCCGCAGCGGACGTCTCGACACGGTCAGTGAACTCGCAGGACGCCGGTCGAACCTACTCAATCCCAACGAGTCCGAATGGGTGGCGGCGTCCCAGGCCACGGCGACCGCAGCCGAGCAGGCCCGCTACAGCGCGGCAGCTCGCGACCGGAGCCAAAACCGGCGACTCCGTCAACTGCTCGTCGCCGCCTCGGTGCTCGTGGTGGTTGCACTTATCGCCGCCGGCGGAGCCGTCGTCCTGCGCAACCGAGCTGTCGAGAGCGAACGAACGGCGGTCGATGCGCAAGACGCTGCTCTCGCCGCTGAGGCCGATGCGGTCACCAATGCCGAGCAGGCGGTCACCGCGCAGGCGGCGGCGGTTACCGCCCAGGAAGCCGCAGTTGCCGCCCAGGCAGAGGCGGTCACTAACGCCGAGCAGGCGATCGCCGCCGAGCAGGACGCCGACATCGAGCGATTGACCGCCCTGTCGGCGTCACAGATCAAGGTCGCGCCCGACGTTGCGATTCTGCTCGCGCTCGAAGCCAACCGGCGTCGCGACGACATCGGGACGCAGTCGGCGGTGCAGCGGGCGATCGCCACCGAGGCGACGCTGACCAACACCTTCCCCGGGCGGAGCGGCGAGGCGGAGCGGATCCATTTCAGCCGCGGCGGCTCGGTGGCAGTGTCACACACTGCTTCGATCGAGTTCGGTCGCGTGCAATGGTTCGAGCCGCAGACCGGTGTGCAGATCGGCAGCGACCTCATCGCGCCGGCTGGCATCATCGAGGCGGCGATCTCAGGCGACGGGTCGGTCACGGCGCTCGCCCTCGTCGATGGAACGGTCCGGTTCGTCGACGTCACCGGTTCCGAGCTGGCACAACCATACGTGCTCGAAGGGCCGGCGAATGCGCTGTCGCTCGACCAGGGCGGCGGACGGCTCTTGGTGAGCGACGTCGCCACCACGAGGATCGTCGACGTCGCCACCGGGGATCTGGTTTCGACCTATCCGGTCGGTGAGGGGGCGTGGTCGCCCGGTCCCGAGATCGACGCCACGCTCTCCGACGACGGCTCCTACTTCGTGCTCGAAGTCCTCAGGAATCCAGCTCCGGATGAAGTCGCTGCCAAGGGAGGAGGTGCGATCGGCGGCTATGACATCGTCGACGCCAACACGGCTGAGCGACGCGAACGGATCGAGGATGATCGTCGGAACGGGCCCGAAGGGAGCAACATCGACCGACTCCTCGGGCGAGAGAGCGTGTTGGAGGTCACGTCACTGTTCTTGTCGACCGACGACCGATTGCTCGTGGGCTATTCGGACGGAACGGTTGCGACGAGGTCGGTAGGAGATTTGACGTCGACTCGAACGTTCCGGGGTCCCGTCGGCGCCGTCATCGCGGTCGGCGCTGCACCCGATGGAACGATCGCTGCTTCGTCCACCGACGGACTCGTGCACTTCTGGGCTGCCGATGGTGCCGTGCTGTTGTCACCGGTATCGGTCGGTCGCCACGTGGATGAGATCATCTTCGACGAGAACGGCGTCGCCACGATGGCGCTCGAAGGAGGGGGCATCGTTGCGGTCGACCGATCCAACTCGGTGATGGTCGACCGGCGATGGGAGGCGGTGGACGGGTTCGGCGTGAGCGCGTTCCACGGGTACTACGAGAACATCTACGAACCGGTTGAGTACGACTTCTACTGGCAGCTACGCCAGCTCTCGAACAACGACATCGTGGTCAACATGCCGCTGGCGGCAGCTTTTCCCCACGGCTTCGGTGGCACCCCGTTCTACTCCGCCGATGGAGAGTGGTCGGCGACGCGCGGCATGGAGATCGACGCGCCGATCCGAATCCGAGAGATCCTCGGCGACCGAGAGTTCGACGTCGACGTCCACGGCGCATACGAGCGTGCCCTTGGTTCGTGGCCCCCAGTTCGACGTCGACAGTCAGACCGAGGCCGGATGGAACACGTGTGTTTGCGGCCGTCCGGGACCAGGCTCGTGGTCGTGCGAACGCCATCTGGGTCGACTCGGCCACGAGCGAGATCGTCGCCGGCCCGATCGAGTTCGATGCGATCGGAGCCGCACTGGTGCTCGACGACGGTCGAGTCGTGGTCGGTGGCGCCCGTTTCACGCTCAACATCCTCCCAGCCGACCTGCAAGGCCCCCCCGTCGTCGTCGAGGGCACTCAGGGCTTCTCTGCCTTCGACAGCGACCCGGCGTCGGGTCTCGTGCTCGTCGGGGGATTGAACGGCGGCATCGGGTTGGTCGACGTCGATGCGGTCTCGCTCGAGCTGCTCGAGAGAGTTCCGGGCGTGCCGACGGCCGGCGCCTTCTCCCCCGACGGCAGTCGGATCGCCGTGCTGTCGGCGAGCACGAGCGCGAACGCCCCGTCGGGGGTCCAGCTGATCGATGTCGCCACCGGTCAGCGGATTGGCGTCCCGATGCGGCCCTACGGAACCGAAGCCTTCGGTACCGGCGTCTCGTGGGCCGATGACGGGTCGGGCATATGGGTCAGCACCGATGACGGTCCGGTCCGATTCGCCGCCGATCTGGCTGGCTGGCGGGAGATCGCCTGCGGCGTCGTTCACCGGGAACTCACGCCCGACGAGTGGCGCCAGTTCGTCTCCGACACCGATCCCCAGGTCAGCTCTTGCGCCTGACGCTGCCCGCCTCTCTGGGCGCGTAGTAGCCGGCCCACCATCCGTCAGCTCGGCCAGCCACAGACGTCGCACAACCGGCCAGGTGCTGGTTACGATCGATGCACCTGGCCTGCTACGGTGCCTGAGCTACCACGTCGGCCGCCGTGACGAGAAGGAGTTTCCAATGCCGAAGTACTTGGTGACAGCAAGTTACGGCCCAGAAGGGCTCAAGGGCCTCATGCAGGAGGGCGGCTCGAAGCGGCGAGCGGCTGCGACCGCTGCGATCGAGTCGGTGGGTGGCTCGGTAGATTGCTTCTACTACGCCTTCGGCGACGACGATGTCGTCGGCATCGTCGACTTTCCAGACGCCGCCAGCGCCACTGCTGTGTCGTTGATGATCAACTCCACCGGAGCCGTGACTCTCAGTCTCAAGCCGCTGATGACAGTCGAAGAAGTCGACGCCGCAGCAGCGAAGACCCCGTCGTATCGCCCACCGGGAAGCTGACCCGGCCGACACCAAACGCTCGCCGACGAGAATCGGTAGCCCGGCATCGAAATCGCCGGCATCGCACGCCCATGAGCAACAATGCGAACGACCCCACGAACGTTGAGTGACAGCTTCCGCGCCACCGACGAGTCACGGGGCGACACGGTGCGGACGAATGCGATCTGAACACGCGAACAAGGTTTCTCCAGCGGATCGAGCAGAGTCTTCGCGGTCGCCGTCAGAACCGAGGTCGTCTCCGTCGGTTGGCCACAGCATCCTTGCGCTTCAACAAACTGCGGGGAACCAGGCAGTCGCAGCGATGTTCGGCAACAGCAACGACGCCGTTCAGCGTCTGGTCATCGACGGCTACGACCGGTGGATCGAGAAGCCGCTCACCAGGGGCGCGCTCGACTGGAAGATCACCGACCGAGAGTGCCTTCGGGTCATCAGCAACCTGGAGAGTTTGTCCGACGGCGACTTGCTGGACACCTATAACCAAATGCAGTCGGACGGTCTCTGGTCGACGCTGGTGGAACAAGCGCCTACCGACCAGCAGAGCTGGAGCGACTTGCGATGGAGGTTGTTTCGCCTTGGCCAGCCCGTCTTGGAAGGCAATCACGCGAGCGCCGACGACAAGAGTCTGGCGAAGCTCAAATCAGCATTGTCCTCCAGCGAACGAGGCTTCGAAGCAGCGGGCGCGTTTATCGACCACCCTGTTTGGCGAAAACATATGATGGATGCGTCAAGCGCATTCGGACTCGCCGCCAACACGCTCCAAAAAGGCCTAGAAATCGAGGCGGCGGCGCAGCGGATTCACAGATTCGCCAGCGCCGCGGGAACATTCCAGCGGGTTGAGCTTCGATCAGACGAGGGAGCGGAGGCGGTCGCCGAACTCTTCGATTCGTTTGGCGAACTCGGTGATTTGGTCCCGGGCAACATGTGGACGTATCCCCTTGATGTCATCGGATCGCTCGGCGGGGTGGTTCGAATGGTGCGACAGGCCGGGAAGCCGATGCAACGCGCGTCCGATGGGCGTTTCGACTGGCTGGACAGCTTCGTCGACAACTAGCGCCGCCGGCCGAATGCTTGTGTCGGTCCTCCGACGCCAAACGCGGGCCGTTGGCTCGCTCGCACGCCGAACCGAACTCCAGTTGACCGAGGCCTGCCTCAATGCGCGTCCTACTGCGCGTCGGGCAATACTACAGAGATGGCGTATCACGGTGCTCCCGAAGGGTGGTGGCAAGCCTTCGTGTCCGCCACACCCGCCCGTACCTGCAAGTTGGCGGTCACCCGTAAGGACGGCAGCCCGCACGTGGCGCCGGTTTGGGTCGACCTGGATCGTGGTGCCGGCCCCGGCGGCGAGGACGTGATCGTCTTCATGACCAGCGCCAACACGATCAAGGGTAAGTCGATCCTGCGCGACGGTCGAGTAGCGATGTGCTTCGACGACGACCGCCCACCATTCGCATTCGTCACGATCGCTGGCACGGCCACCACCACGACCGACCCCAACGAGCTGCTCGAGTGGGGCACCCGAATCGGCGGCCGCTACATGGGTAGCGACAAGGCCGAGGCCTACGGCCGGCGAAACGCCGTGCCACCCGAGATGGTCGTGCGTGTGATCCCCGATCGCGTCGTTGCCAAGGTCGACGTCGCCGGATTCGGCTGATCCAGCCGAATCGTGACCCTCAGTCGTCGAGTTTGAGGGCATTGATGAAGACGTCGCCGGGCACCTCTACCCGGCCGATCGACTTCATCTTCTTCTTGCCCTCTTTCTGCTTCTCGAGCAGCTTGCGTTTGCGGCTGATGTCGCCGCCATAGCACTTGGCGAGCACGTCTTTGCGGCGCGCCTTGACCGTTTCACGGCTGATCACCTTGCCGCCGATTGCGGCCTGGATCGGCACGTCGAACATCTGCCGCGGGATCAGCTCCTTGAGCTTTTCGCAGATCCGGCGGCCGTAGTACTCGGCATTCTCGCGGTGCACGATCGTGGAGAACGCATCGGCCGTGATCCCGTTCAACAAGATGTCGACCTTGACAAGATTGGCCCGTTGGTAACCCGCCAACTCGTAGTCGAGCGATGCGTAGCCCTGGCTACGCGACTTGAGCTGATCAAAGAAGTCGACCACTACCTCGGCGAGCGGAACCTCGTAGTTCAGCTCGACCCGCTCGGGCGACAGGTACTCCATCCGCTTCATCTCGCCACGCCGGCTTTGGCACAGATCCATCAGCGCCCCGGTGTATTCCTTGGGCGTGATGATCGACACCTTGAAAATTGGCTCTTCGATCACATCGATCTTTTGCACGACCGGCAAGTCGGCCGGGTTACTGACCACCGTGACGGTGCCATCGGTCGCAATCACCCGATACTCGACCGAAGGAGCCGTAGCGATCAAGGCCAGGTCGAACTCGCGCTCGAGGCGCTCTTTGACGATCTCCATGTGCAACAAGCCGAGGAAGCCGCACCTAAACCCGAACCCGAGCGCACCAGACGACTCGGGCATGTAGCTGATCGAGGCGTCGTTCAACTTGAGCTTGCCGAGCGCATCACGAAGGTCCTCAAAGTCGTCACCATCGATCGGAAACAAGCCGGAGAACACCATCGGCTTCGGGTCCATGTAGCCGGGCAGGGCCTCGGTCGACCCATGCGAGGTCGTCGTGATCGTCTCACCCGAGCGAGCATCGCCGACACCCTTGATGCCAGCGATCAGATAGCCGACCTCACCAGGCCCGAGCTCGGTGAGCGGTGTTGGCGCCGGGCGTCGAGATCCGATCTCGAGCACGTCGTGATCGGCGCCGGTCTGCATGAAGCGAAGGCGGGCACCCGCCGACATCCGGCCATTGACGACCCGAATCGACGACACGACGCCCCGGTACTGATCGAACTGCGAGTCGAAGATCAGCGCCTGCAACGGCGCGTCGGCATTGCCTCGGGGTGCAGGAATGCGGTCGATGATGGCATCGAGCAACTCCGGGATGCCCTCCCCCGTCTTGGCCGAAATCTTCAGAATGTCCTCGGCGGGTATGCCGAGCACGTTCTCGATCTCCATTGCATAACGATCGGGATCGGCCGCCGGTAGGTCGATCTTGTTGAGACAGGCCACGATCTCGAGGTCGTGTTCGAGCGCCAGATAGCAGTTGGCCAACGTTTGGGCCTCGATGCCCTGAGCCGCATCGACAACGAGCACCACGCCCTCACAGGCGGCCAGCGACCGGCTGACCTCGTACCCGAAATCGACGTGCCCCGGCGTATCGATCAGGTGAAGCACATGGTCGCGCCAATCGACCCGAACGTTCTGAGCCTTGATCGTGATGCCGCGTTCGCGCTCGAGATCCATCGTGTCGAGGTACTGGGCCTTCATGTCCCGGGCGTCAACCGCACCGGTGATCTCGAGGATCCGATCGGACAACGTCGACTTGCCATGATCGATATGGGCGATGATCGAGAAGTTGCGGATCCGGGAGAGCTCCATGGCGGCTCCCCACGCTATCGGCGCGCTCGACGCAGTGCGTTGGGGTTGAGCAGGCGGCGCCGGTAGCATCGTTGCGCTGCTCGATGGACATGCCATCGGGACAAATCGATCGAACCAGACAAGAGGGATTGCCCCGTGGCGAACATCAAGAGCCAGAAAAAGCGCAACATCACCAACGACAAGGCGCACGAGCGCAATAAGTCGGTGCGAAGCGAGTTGAAGAGCCGCGTCAAGGCCGCTGAGTCAGACGAGTCCGGAGACGAGAACGCTCTCAACGCCGCCATCAAGCGGATCGATACGGCGGCCCAGAAGGGCGTCATCCACAAGAACACGGCGGCTCGTAAGAAGAGCCGCCTGATCAAGCGGGTCCGCACCAGCGCCTGACCCTGATCAATAAGAGTTTTGAACGAAGCCCGGGCATCAACCCCGGGCTTCATCGCGTGCACGACGCGACGACGGGAGGCACGACGGTCAGATACGGTGGCGCCCATGTTTCAACGCATTCGACAAGGCTGGCAACTCACCAAGAAGGCGTGGAACGTCGTGCGTTCCAATCCACGACTCGCCAAACTTCCATTGACCGGAGGCGTGTTGGCGTTGATCGCCGCAGTCGTGCTGGCCGGGCCCGGGCTCCTGCTGTCGGCGAGCGACTCGGATGCCGCCCGCGGAATGGGCTATGCACTGATCGCTGCAGGGGCGTACGCCGCCTCGTTCCTGATCATCTATTACAACGTCATCCTGGCGGCAGCAGCGAACGACGCGCTCAATGGCCGCGAGCCCGACCTCGAGGCGGCCAAATCGATGGCCCGTAATCGGATCCCTATGATCGCCGGTTGGGCACTCGTTTCGGTCCTGGTGTCGTTGTTGTTGTCGGTGCTGCGCGATCGTGGCGGTCTGCCCGGCCGCATCGCTGCATCGCTCGGAGCAGCGGTCTGGGGGCTCGTCACTTTCCTCGTGATCCCGGTGCTGGCGCTCGAGGGGATCGGACCAATCGCAGCGATCAAGCGGTCGGGTGCACTCGTCCGTCAGCATTGGGGCCAGCAGGTCACCGGCAACTTCGTGATCGGCGGTATCTCTACGATCGCTACCATTCTCGGTGCAGTCATCGCCGTGGGCGGCGTGGCACTGATCTCAGGCGGATCGGCCGCCGGTGTCGGCTTCGGAGCCGTGCTGGTGCTGGTTGGTCTCGTCTTGGCGATCGCCGCTGCAGTGTTCGGTGGTGCAACCCGTGGCGTGTTCGGTGTAGCGCTGTACCACTTCGTCGCCGAGCATCGGGCGGTCGGTCCGTTCAGCAGCCAGGATCTGGCCAGCGCCGCCCGCGCACGCTGAGCGACCGAGCGACCGAGCGACCGAGCGACCGAGCGCGGCGTACGATCGTCGCCGTGAACCGGACACCACTCGACCCGAATCAAATGGTCACGCGCCCACAGCATTCGAAGGCGAGCGACGCCAAAGGGGCGAACACGGTCGTCTGGTGGCACCTGGCTGCCGTGATCGACGTGATCCACATGCCGATCGTGATCGCTCTCGTGCTGATCGGCGCCACGTGGTTCTCAGGACCGACGTTCGTGTTCCTCCTGACCCTGATGGTGGTTCTGCAGGTCGCCGTCTTGGGGTGCCCGGTGATGTGGCTGACCGGCCAACTTCGGCGGATTCACAAACCGGATTACGAGGCGCACTGGTCATTCACGGCCTGGCTGTATTTCCGCTACGGGCGAGCAGTCGGGATCGCGGTGTTTGTCTGTATCGCGGCCGTCACGGTGACACTCCGGATCTTGTTGTTCTGACAGCCGGCTGTATGGGCCGTTACCGATCCATACTGTTAGCGGCGGACACCGAGTCGGCTGAGCCGAGCCACCAGCACCTCCATTACAATCTCGGCATCGAGATCGGTGTCGCCGCGCAGATCGAGGTCGGCACGGGCGAGCAGCTGTATCGCTCGCTGCACTCCCCCGCCCCCCAAGCGGCGATAATTGCCGAGCGCCTTCTTGGCTGGAAACCCGGGTTTGATACCCATTGCCTGGGCCGCATCGCTTTCGCTGCGGGCGTCAGCGCCATCAAGTCGGGCGAGTTTGCCGTAGTGACTGTGCAAGATCGCCAAGATCTGCAACGGATGGCGCTCACCGCCGTGGATCATGCGGCCCATCAACACCAGCGCCTTGCCGGTTTCGCCAGCGTCGACCGCATCGGTTAGGTCCCACGGAGGCACACCACCGGCGTCTCCGAGAAATGGTTCGATGTCATCGACTGACACCTTGGCACTTTCGCCATAGGTCGCCCGCAACACGCTCAATAGGCCTTGCAGGCGGCCGACCTCTTCGCCGAGCTGGTCAGCGATCCGGGTCGCCGCTGCACCGTCAAGGCGAACTCCTTGCTCGGCTGCCTCGGTGCGCACCCAGTTGTGGCGATCCTTGGCTCGGCTTGGAGGGCTCGTGTTCAGCAGGTGTCCACCGCACAGCTTCACGGCATCGGTGAGCTTCTTGGCCAGCCGTCCGCCGCCGGCGATCAGCACCAGATCGGTTGATTCGAGTGGATTCTCGAGATACCCGAGCAAAGGAGTCAGATCGTCGACATTGAATCTGCCGATGCCACGTGCCACGACTACTCGCTTGTCGGTCAAGAACGGCATCGTCTGGGCCGCGTCGACAACGACACGCAGCTCGTAATCCTCGCCGTCGAACTCGTCGACCATCAGGCTTCGGTCTCCGTCGCCGATCAGCTCGTGGACGAGCTCGTGCACCTTCGATCGCAGGATCGACTCGTCGTCACCGGTCAGTAGATGCACACCCATCGCGACTCAGATTCATACCAGCGATTCAGTGTTTTGCGACGGTCGCAAGGATCCGCACGCGGTCGTGGCAGGATCGATGCATGGCGATTCCTGTCATCGTGTTGAACTCAAACCAAGATCATCTGGCGCGCCAGACGTTGGTAGGGCTCGACCGATGACAGCCGTCACCCGACTCGCCGGCGGATCGATCGCCACACCCGAGGGCACACTCGACCAAGTTGACGTGTTGGTTGCCGAGGGGCGAATCATCGATCTCGTCGCCCCTGATGCTCGCGTCGACATAGCTGACGGTGTGATCGACGTCACCGACCGGATCGTCGCCCCTGGCCTGATCGACATGCAGATCAATGGCGGCTGGGGAGGTGACTTCACTGGCAACCCATGTTCGATCAGCGAGGTAGCAGCCCGGCTGCCCAGCACTGGTGTAACCGCCTTCATGCCGACGATCGTCACGTCGTCGCCTGCGCAGCGCCAGGCAGCGTTCGAGGCTCTGGCAGACCTAGAAACGGGGCCAGATGCGGCCAGCGCGCTGGGCCTCCACTTCGAGGGTCCAATCATCTCGCCCAATCGGCCCGGCGCCCACAACCCGAAGTACATCGGTGTGCCATCCCCAGCCGAGATCGACACATGGACCCGTCGGCGAGGGGTCGCCATCATCACCCTCGCTCCGGAAGTGTCCGGAGCGACCGAGTTGATCAGCCGGCTTGCCGATCAGGGCATCGTGGTCTCGGCCGGCCACACCGAATGCTCGGCCGTCGAGTTCGCCACGGCACGTGCCGCCGGGGTCAGTATGGTGACCCACCTGTTCAACGCGATGGCGCCTTTCTCACATCGAGAACCGGGCCCGATCGGTGCCACGCTGGCCGACGAAAGCGTGTTTGTCAGCATCATCTGCGACGGCATCCACATCGACCCTGTCGCTGTCCGGATGGCGTATCGGGCGCTCGGCCCAGCGCGCACAATCCTTGTCTCGGATGCGGTGGCGGCACTCGGGCTTACCGACGGCACGGTGCTGCTCGGCGATCTCAACGTGACTGTCTCCGAGCGCGGTGTGCGCACCAGTGATGACGTGCTGGCGGGCAGCAACCTGGCACTCGACCAGGCAATCCGAAACCTGGTCAGGTTCACGGGTTGCTCGCCCGCCCAGGCGATTCGGGCGGCGACGACAAATCCGGCACAAGTGCTCGGCCTCACAGACCGAGGTCGCGTGCAGGTCGGCTGCGTCGCCGACCTCGTCGTGTTCGACCGAAACCTTGAGCTCGAGCTCACCATCATCGGAGGTCACACCACATGGAAGTCGTGATCGCACCTGACGCCGCCGCCGCATCCCAGGTCGTAGCCGATGTCATTGCGCGGGTAGTACGTTCGCGCACTGCGCCTGTTCTCGGGCTGGCAACCGGAAGTTCGCCACTCGGGGCGTACAGCCTGCTGATCGACGCCCATCGGCGAGGCGAGCTGTCAGCCGCCCATGCGAGCGCCGTACTGCTCGACGAATACGTCGGTCTACCGATCGATCATCCCGAGGCATACCGGGCATTCATCAGGCGCCAGCTTGTCGACGGGATCGATTTGCCGGCCTCACGTCTGTTCAGTCCCGATGTCAACGCGGACGACCTACTCGACGCCTGTCATCGTTACGACCGGCTGCTCACCGAACTTGGTGGGGTCGACGTTCAGCTGCTCGGGATCGGCGCCGACGGTCACATCGGCTTCAACGAACCGGGATCTTCGTTGGCCTCACGGACTCGCCTCAAGACACTCACTCGCGCCACACGCGAAGACAACGCCCGATTCTTCGACGACCGCCAGGAGGACGTACCACGGCACGTCGTCACCCAGGGGCTCGGCACTGTGCTCGAAGCTCGCCACCTGCTTCTGATCGCGTGCGGCGCGGCGAAGGCGACACCGATCGCGGAGGCGGTCGAGGGGCCCGTGAGCGCGATGTGCCCCGCGTCCGTACTTCAGCTGCATCCCCACGCCACGGTTGTGATCGATGAGGATGCGGCGACCGGTCTGAGGCTCGCCGGTTACTACCGCGAGGCGTATGAACACAAGCCAACCTGGCAGGAACTGTGACCAGGCCGGTCGCTTCAACGGCCACCCCGGTGCTGCGCTCGGTCTACAGCCCCAGCCGACACTCGGTCTCGCTAGAACTCGCAGTCACCGACGAAGTGCTCCCTGGTGGATCGCGGCTGGCGCTCACGAGCGTCGTGCAGCTCACACCCCCGACACCCGCACGGTCACAGCTCGTTCGTCAGCTCGCCACCTATCACGAGTTCTCGATCGGCGACCACGCACTCGACTCGGGTTGCAGCTGGAGGATCGATGACCTCGAGCCCAGTCACCGGCCGCGACACAGCAACGAAGGACCACTCAGCGCCTTCGTGATCGCGCCTGACGACACGGTATTTCCGGTGTTCGTCGAGCCGATGCGAATCGTCGACAGCGAACGGGCTGAACCAACACAGCAACAAGCCGGCGGCGCGTCGATTTCGGTCACATCATCCGAGCCGGCGCTTGTGCCATTCCCTGTCTCAGTGGCGATTGCCGATCCAATGCTGACCAAATATCGAACCGCCTTCCTCGACGAGGGTTCAGCGTTTGCCAGTCTGGCCTGGGCAGCAGTTTCGAAACTCGAACTTCGCCTCACGACCGACCCGTGCCTTCAACCGGGCAGTGGGATGCGAGTCTTGGCGATCGACGACCGCGGCATCGACACCGAGGCGTACCGCCTCGCCGTCGATGCCGAATCTGTCACTGTGACGGCGTCGTCGGTTGCCGGATTCCGGCATGCGTTCGTCACGCTCGCCCGGTGGCTCCCGACCGGGTTGCCGACCAGCGCGATCGTCGAAGATCACCCGAAATATTCGTGGCGCGGGCTGCACATCGACCTCGCCCGCCGCTGGTTCGAACCTGATTTCGTCGAGCGCCTCATCGACGTCGCCGCCTGGCGCAAGCTCTCACGGCTGCACCTGCACCTCACCGACGATGAGGCTTGGCGTCTTCCCATCGACGGCTACCCCGAGCTGACCGACTTCGGCGCCACCCGCGGTCATGGCCTGCCACTACCCCCGATGCTTGGAGACCAAGCCACCGGCTCCGGGCGCGCATACACCCCCGGCGAGATCGCCCGCTGGGTCAATCGTTCGGAAGAGTTGGGTGTCACACTCGTGCCGGAGGTCGATCTCCCGGCACACGCCCACGCAGCCATCACTGCGCTTCCCTGGCTGCGCGACCCCGATGACCGATCGACGGCCATGAGCGTGCAGTACTTCACCAACAATGTGCTGATACCGGGCCACCCGAGGCTCGATGACTTCCTCGACGCCGTCATCGACTCAGTGGCCACCCTGTTTCCATCGTCGCCCTGGATCCACATCGGGGGCGACGAGGTTCCCGAAGGCGCTTGGCATGGCTCGCCGATCGTCACGCAGTATCGCCAAGAAAATGGCCTGTCGACCACACGCGACGTTGAATGCGCCTTCCATCGGAACCTCGCCGAGAAGGTTCACGCACGCGCCGGGAGGCAACTGGGAGCCTGGCAGGAGGCGGCCGAGTCCGGCGGTCTCGACCCCAGCGACGGCTATGTCGTTGGATGGCGAACGCCGGCTGCGAGCCGCTCGCTGGCCGCGGCCGGATTCGACGTGGTGGTGTCGCCAGGCCAGGCCTATTACCTCGACATGGCGACCGATCGAACCTGGTCGTCGCCAGGGGCCAGTTGGGCCGGATCGGTGTCGCTCGAGGATGTGTGCCGGTTTGTCCCTGGGCAGGGCTGGTCGGAGACCGAGAGCTCGCGGCTGCTGGGAGTGCAAGCCTGCCTGTGGGCGGAGTTCATAGAAAACGACGAGATCCTCGAGCACCTGCTGTTTCCGCGTCTCGACGCGGTCGCCGAGCGCGCATGGACCGACAAAATCGTTGGTGGAGCATCATCGCTGCGCCACCGTGCCGGCTTCTGAGTCGTCAACGTCGCGAAGCCGCACCACCAACTTCAACACGACAAGCGTCAACACGCACCAACCAACCCAAGTAGCGGCTCCGCCTGGCTCGATCCGTTCTCCGATCAGCGCCACAGTGTCTACCCAGCGCACCCCCAGCCGACATGGGAACATCACAAAAGAGGCGATCGGAGGCACCCAACCAGCGAGCAACCCGGCCGGCAAGCCGTACAGCATCACGAACCCGGCAACCGGCACCGCCAGCAGGTTGGCGGGCACACTGACCAGCGGCAGCCGGCCAAATACGAGCAGAGCCGGAATCACCACGCCAAGTTGGGCGCCCAACGTCACGCCGACCGGCATTGCCAGCGGGCCGAGCCGTCGCAACCGATGACCGAGCCATGGCCCGGCCGTCGCTACCCCGGCTGTAGCCCCGACCGATAGCCAAAATCCGACCGAGCGGACGATCAAAGGGTCGATCAGTAACAATCCGGTCACCGCCAAACACAGGATCCGCCCAGGCGCGCGTTCGCGGCCAAGCACAAACGCCGTGGCCGAGAGCGCCGCCATCGTGCCGGCCCGCACGATCGACGGCTCGAACCGGGTCAAACTCACGAACCAGGCGATCAGCCCGAGCGTGATCACCCACCTGCTCCATGGCCTGAGAACCCGCAGCAGCGGCCCGGCGGCCGCCAATACGAACGACACATTTTGACCGGACACTGCCGTCAAGTGGGACAGGCCACTCGCCCGAAACCGTCGGATCATCTCTGGCGGCTGATGCCGGTCGTCGCCCACAACCAGGCCCCGGAACAATGAGCCGTCGTCGCCAGGCAGCACAGCGGCACCGCGCTCGATCGCGACCCGCACCCGGTTAGATGCACGATCGACCGGACCACCTGCCCACACATCGCTGGCCCACTCGAGCCGAAACTCGCCGACAACGTGCTGCCACGCCACGCGCCCTTGCCGCTGCTCGTCGAGGGGCCGCCGGTCGCCATGCACCTTCACAAACTGGCCGCCACGCCACCCATCGACCCGGATCCGGATTGCCCTGCCCCGCGCCCACATCTCGAACCGTTCGCCGTCGACCTCGAGCAACACCCGCGTCGATGACCCGAACGGCTGCGGGTCATCGACGAGACGAACCCACCCTTCGAACCCGCCGGTCTGTCGCGGTACAAGTCCGGCAAGCGCGGCATCGCTACGCAAACCGGCAACCACGCCGAAGACCAGCAGCAATACCAGCACCCGCGACGGCATTGCGTCGCTCCGGCCGATCAGCATCCACGCCAGTACCGCGGCCACCGCAGCGAAGCGCCAGTCTGTCCGCCAACAGCCAACGGAAACTACGACGGCTGCTGCAACCACGCTGCGATCCGACAACGGGTGCCGCACCGCTTCGGGTACGCCGCCGTAGGCTCGTCGAATCGAAACCGTCAGCCGCCACGACCAGCCCGGGCCGCGCCCGGCCACACCGTATGGACCGCTCATTGCCGGGCCAAAGTGGTATCGCACGCGCATCCGCGTTTTTGGTCCGTTGTTGGGTGTGACACCAATGGCGCTGCTGGGCGCCATCTCGATGATCGCACTTCGTGTCGGCGATGGTCGTTCGAGCGGATTGATCGGCCTGCTCGCCGGTGTCTCGGCTGCCCCTGGTCTGCTGGCTGCCGGCGCACCGCTAGCCGACGAAGCCCGATATCCGCTGGCAATCGTTGCGAGCATCCCGTTGTGGCTGCTGCTGGGCCTGATCGCCTCGCGGCGTGCCACCAAGCGTCCGATTGCTTCGTGGCGCGACTATTCGCGCGAGCTGACCTGGATGACGATCGGCGTGGTGATGGGGGCGATCGCCGCCCTCGTAGCGGCCACGTCGGTACTCGGCGAATCCCTGATCCTCTGAACGAGCGCGCCTTGCTCACACTGACACCAAATCACGCAAGGCCGCCAGCTTGGCCGGACCGATGCCGGGCACACGATCGAGGTCATCAACCGAGGCGAATGGGCCATTGCGGTCGCGATCGCCGATGATCGCTGCCGCCGTGGCCGACCCAACCCCTGGCAATGTTTCAAGTTGACCGGCGGTGGCCCGGTTGAGGTCGATCGGCCCAACCGGCCCCCCATCGACCCCAGCGCTGGGCGCCTCGGACGGCACCGTGGCCGGATCGACTTCTCCGGTCACCGGCACATATATCCGACCGCCGTCAACGAGAGGAGCGGCGAGGTTGAGCCCCTCGAGGTCGGCATCGGCGGCCGCGCCACCAGCCGCCGACACCGCATCGTGAACACGATCGCCATGGTCGAGTTCGTAGACACCGGCCGACCTGACGGCCCCTGCGACGTGGACCACGACCCGTTCGATCCGCTCGGCATCCTCGGGGCCTGGTTGACCGGCCGGCGGCGGTAGGGTCGCCACGGATCCAGCGTTTGAGGGCGACACGAACGGCAGCCGGGCCTCGGCCGGCGGAACTGGCGATCGAACCAACCAGAATGCTCCCGCGCCAATAATGATGGTGCAGGTCGCAGCGGCGATCAATCGACTCAGGCCTAACCAGGCCAACCAGGCGCCGGCGACATCACCGAAGCGGCGCGGCGGTGCGGGACGCGGGGGAAGATCTGAGGATCCGGACATCGACGGCCTCCGTGGATGGTGCGCACAAGTGCGCACTCGACATCGGAGGAAGTCGGAGCCGCCAGTTTAGCGGCGTTCGGTCACTCCCATTCTAAATCGTCCGGGAATCAGAACAGACGAGCGGTCAGCAGCTTGCGGTACTGGGCCGTACGCGGATCGAGCGGGCCCATCATTTCGAGAATGTCGATGAACTGCTGTCGCGCATCGTCATCGTGCTTGACCTGATCGAGGAGAGACGTGAGGGCGGCGTCGTGGTCGTCGTCGGGTTCGGTACCGAGCCGGGCCATCGCCGCCAGGTGACGCGTGCGCTCGGTCTCGGGGATCCGTGAAACCAGCGCCAGAACCTCTTCGGTATCACCTCTGGCGACCAGCAACTCGCCGAGGGCAACGATCGCCTCCTCGTTGGCCGGATCGATCTCCAGCGCCTGCCGCAACGACGCCTCGTCGCCGGCGGTGATCAGGCTGTCGAGCAGTGTCTCTTGCGGGCCAGGCAACAAGCGCTGCAAAAACTCACGAACCTCGTGTTCGCCCTGAGCGCCCATAAACGCATCGGCGGGTTGCCCGGCGACGAAGCCGACCACCATCGGAATCGACTGCACACGAAACGCCTGAGCAATGCCCGGATTCTGGTCGATGTCGACCTTGACCAGCACCGCCTTGCCATCGGTCTCGGCGACGACCTTTTCGAGGATCGGACTCAGCGTCTTGCACGGGCCGCACCACGGCGCCCACAAGTCGACCACCACCACCATCGTTGCCGAACGCTCGATCACGTCGGTCTGGAAGGTTGCGTCGGTGACATCGGTGGTCATACGAAAACCCTACCGGCGCCGCGCCATCACGTTCCGGGTACCCTGCCAACGTGAGCGATGAATGCCTGCATTGGCTGGCCACCCGGCCAGAACTGACCGATCCGGTCATGGTCGTCATGCTCAGCGGCTGGATCGACGCCGGCGGTGCCGCGTACGCTGCGGTCGAAGCGATCGAGAACGAATCAGGGGCCACTCCGATCGCCTATCTCGACGATGATCTGTTCATCGACTTCCGAGCTCGACGACCAACAATGGAGCTTCGCGAGGGCCTCAACTCCGTACTCAACTGGGAGCGCATCACGCTCGCAGCCGGGCACGACCAGACCGGGCGAGACATCGTGCTGCTCACGGGTCCCGAGCCGGACATGGCATGGCATCGGTTTACCCGCACGATCGGAGAGCTCGCCGCCGAACTCGGCATTCGCCAGATGGCTCACCTCGGCGCATACCCATTCGCCACGCCACACTCCCGTCCGGCGCGCCTATCGGTCAGCAGCCCGAGTCAGGACGTGTTGTCAAAGGTGCACTTCCTGCGCAGCTCGATCGATGTTCCGGCAGGTGTTGCAGCCTCGCTCGAGCAAGACTTCCACGAACGAGGGATTCCGTCGCTCGGCATCTGGGCCCAGGTCCCGCACTATGTCTCGGCGATGGCCTACCCGGCAGCCAGCATGGCGCTGCTCGAGGGGTTGCGAGAGGCCACCGGCATCGTGATCGACGCCGCACAGCTGCGCAGCGACGTCATCGCACAGAGTCTCCGCATCGATTCGTTGATTGCAGGCAATCAGGACCATGCAAAGATGATCGAACAACTCGAGCAGTTGTACGACAGCTCTGACAACGAGGTTTCGGTCGAAAACGGTGGCCCTTTGCTCGAGATGCGCAGCGGCGACGAGCTCGCTGCCGAGCTCGAAGAGTACCTGCGCGATCAAGGCTGACGAACGCTCGCGCTACTGCGGATAGTAGGCGGCGTCCACAATCACCGAGTCCAGATTCAGCGACCGCAATAATGTGGCGTCACCTCCGAGTGCCTGCACGATCGTGACATAGTTGGAACGCATCAGCTCCAACCAAGAGTGCTCGGGCCGGCCCGGCTCGCCGGGCAAATCGTCGTCACGCAGGTTGTCGACGTACTCGATCCCTGTCTCCGACGCGATTTGACGCAGCACAGGTGAGGGAAAAACCTCACTCCCGAATATCACACCGACCCCGCTCTGCTCGACTTGTCCAATCAGATTGGCCACATCACGCGGTGTCGGCTCGTCGAACGACGACGGTTGGACTGCACCCAACACGGTCCAGCCATATTCACGGCCGAAGTAGGCATAGGCATCGTGGTATGTCAGCAGTAGCCGCTGATCCCTCGAAACGCTGGCCGTAGCAGCGCGAATTGCCCAATCAAGTTGGTCGACCTGCGCCCGAAATGATTCGAAGCTGGCGCGATACTGCTCAGCATGATCGGGGTCGCGGGCAACCAACACGTCGCGGATCAACTCGCCGTACTGGATCGCCATCGGCGGGTTCGTCCAGAGGTGCGGGTTTGGCTTTCCGCCCTCTTCAGGGAACGAGAAATCGTAGATGTATTCCTGTTCCGGCAACACCGTCGTACCCAGTTCACAGATCTCGCCGCCTTCGCCGAGATTCGCCAACGCCAGCTCGCGCGTTGGTTCTTCCAGTGACAGGCCGTTGAGGAAAACTATGTCGGCGGCCTCGAGTGCGGCGGCTGCGCTGGGCGACGGCTCGAAGGTGTGGCTGTTGTGCCCCTCGGGCACTACCCCGACAACCTCGGCACCGGCTGCTCCGGCGATGGCAGAAACAATACTGGTGATTGGCGCGACGGTGGTTGCGATCCGCAATGGCCGGCCGGCAATCGGAGGACCTTGCGCACAGCCATAGACGTCGCCGGCGGCGCGTTCGGTGCCATTGCATGCTGTGATGGCGAAGATCAAAACCGCGCTGGCGACGAGGCTCGCAGATTGCCGGATTCGCACGCCGCAAGTATGGCGGCAGTGCCCGATGTGAGCACGACCCGTCACCGTGGCTACCGTGCCAAACCATGAAGGTAGACGGCTCTCTCTCTGGCTCTATCACCAACGCCGCACAATCCGCGGCCGGCCTTGAGGCGGCCGGCTACTCGGGCGCCTGGACCGCGGAAACCTCCCACGATCCGTTCCTGCCGCTCGCCGCAGCAGCCGGCAGTACATCACAAATCGAGCTCGGTACATCGATCGCGGTCGCGTTTGCCCGCAACCCGATGCTGTTGGCGAATATCGGCTGGGACATGCAGGCGTTGACGCAGGGCCGTTTTGTGCTCGGCCTTGGCAGCCAGATCAGACCCCACATCACCAAACGCTTCTCTATGCAGTGGAGCCGCCCAGCTGCGCGCATGCGCGAGATGATCCTGGCGGTCCGTGCGATTTGGAACACATGGGAAACCGGAACGCCGCTGCGGTTTCGAGGCGAGTTCTACAAGCACACGCTGATGACTCCGTTCTTCGCGCCCGATTCCGCTGAGCTCGATGGGTTCGGGACCCCGAAGATCTTCCTGGCCGGTGTCGGCGAACTCATGACCGAGGTTGCCGGCGAGGTATGTGACGGATTCTTTTGTCATGGCTTCACGACTGAGAAGTATCTGCGTGAGGTCACGATCCCGGCGCTCGAGCGGGGTCGCGCCAAGGCCGGCAAGGCGATGCATGGCTTCGAGGTCGTGGGTCCGTCATTTGTCGTCACGGGCAACAACGATGAGGAGATCGAGAAAGCACAGACCGCGACTCGCCAGCAGATCGCCTTCTACGGCTCGACGCCGGCCTACCGCAAGGTGCTCGAGATCCACGGATGGGGAGGCCTCCAAGACGAGCTCAACGCGCTCTCCAAGCAGGGCAAGTGGGTTGAGATGGGCGGTTTGATCGATGACGAGATCCTCAACACCTTCGCCGTCGTTGGATCTCCGCAAGACATCGCGCCGGAACTGGGCCGCCGTTATGCAGACGCCATCAGCCGGATCTCGTTGCATGCCCCGTACAAGACAGACCTCGAACGTTGGAATGCCGTCATGGAAGGCATCAAGGCGATCTGAACCGCCCAATCAGCTGTCGGCGAGCGTTCTGAATCGCACAACGGCGTCGACTCCACCCGACGGCGACGGCCGCAACTCGGCGGTGCCGTCACCGGCGGCGACCAACTGATGCACGATCGCCAATCCCAGTCCCGAACCGCCAGGCGCCGACGCTTCGCCGCGCCAGAACCGGTCGAACGCCACGGCTCGCTCGGCTACTGACATACCAGGGCCCTCGTCGATCACGTGCAACTCGGCGACGTGAGTTCCGGCGTTGACCTGCAGTTGCAGCATCGAGCCGGCTGGCGAAACCTCGAGGGCGTTATCGACGAGATTGTCGATGATCTGCTCGACGGCACCGGCGACGGCCAGCACGGTGACCCGGTCCGGCACATCGACGACAATTTCGACCGACCGCTCGTCGGCGAGCGGGACCCAGTGAGCGGCGCGGTCGCGAACCAAGCCACCGAGATCGACCTCGATCGGGCCGACAGCGGCATCTTCGGCCCGACTCAGCGCCAACAAACCCTCGATCATGCGGTGTAGCCGATCGGTCTCGAATAGGGCGGCTTCGACTGTCTCGCCGACCTCTGACTCGCCTTCGACCTGCATCGCTAGTTGCTCGAGTCGCAGCCGAAGCGCCGTTAGCGGCGTCCTGAGCTGGTGCGACGCAGTTCCGGCGAACGCCCGCTGGCGATCGACGAGCTGGCCCAGCCGGCCGGCCATAGAGTTGAACGAGCCGGCCAGCGAACGAATCTCGGGTGGCCCATCGGTGTCGTCGGCGCGGGTATCGAGGTCGCCGGCTGCCAACTGATTCGTCGCCTTCTGAAGCCGATTGATCGGCCGGGTGATGCTGCGGGCGAACAGTGCCGCCACGGCAACAGCGATCGCCAACGAGATCAACCCGACCGCCAACAGCCCGCGCACCTTGCCGGCGGCCCGACCAGCCACGACGCGCTCGGGTGCAGTGAGTCGCACCACACCGACGACATGATCGCCGGAAAGCACCGGTACCGCCACGAAGAACAGGTCCTCGCCGAGTGTTGTCGAAGGGCGCTGGCCGGTTTTCGGCGCACCACTGAGCGCGTCGACAACCTCCGGACGATTCGTGAAGTCCTGCCCAAGCACATTGGCATCCGATCCGACGACGCCGATGCCATCAGAGTTGATGACCGCAACCCTGACCCCCTCCTCGCGGCTGTACCGGGCGACCATCGAACGCAAGATCGGCTCGTCAGCTGCCGTGCCATCTTGGAGCGCTTCCTCGGCCCGGCCCGCCATGATGAAAGCGTCGCGCTCGAGGCTGGTAACCAGGCGATCACGTTCAACTCGTTCCAGATGACCTGCGAGCGGAATGTCGTGCACCGCCAACACGAGGGCGACGACTCCCACCAAAACGAGCAGCAGGCGATTTCTCACTCTGTGCCGATCGAGGGGACCTCGAGCCGGAACCCGACCCCGCGCACAGCTTCAATCCACCCAGCGTCGCCCAGCTTGCGGCGAATACCGGCAACATGGGCATCGACCGTTTTTGTGGGGCCGAACCAGTTCGCATCCCACACGTGTTCGACGATGTCGGTGCGGGTTCGTACGGCGCCCGGGTCGTCTGCCAGAAATGACAGCAGCTCGAACTCCTTCGGTGTCAGCGCCAGCTCTCCGGCCACCCCGGCGACCTCGAGCGTGACCCGGTGTGTGCGACGATCGATCCGCAGCGGACCCACGATCACGATGTCGTCGCTGTCGTCGCGGTCGTCGCGGTCGTCATTGGCGGGACCGGCCACGGCCGCAGCCGCATGGGCCCGACGGGTCACGGCTCGGATCCGGGCGACCAGCTCACGAAATCCGAACGGCTTGACAACGTAGTCATCGGCGCCCAACTCGAGCCCTAGCACTCGGTCGAGTTCCTCACCGCGGGCCGTGATCACGATGATCGGAACATTGGACACGGTGCGAATCGCGCGACACACGTCGTATCCGTCCATGTCGGGCAGGCCGAGGTCGAGCAACACCACGTCGCCGAGGTCGGCATCGATCGCCTCTTGGCCGGTAGCCACGTGGACCACGCTGAAGCCAGCCCCAACGAGAGAATCGCTGAGTGAGCTGGCAATCGATGGGTCATCCTCGACGAGCAAGACTTGCATGCCTCTATTGTCGTCGTTCGGACGACAGAATGCGGCGTTGGCACCGCGTTCTACCGATCGGAGGGTCGTTCTTGGACATTCCTTGGATATCTACGGCACGACCGCTGGCCAACGAGTTCGTACGGTGGCATCCATGGAATCGCATCTGACGACTCCAACGATACCAACCCCCCAAATCTCACCAAGAAGATCTCACCCGAATGGAGCACAACATGAAGCCCAGGATCGCAATGGCGCTCTCAGTGGTCGGCGTTCTCAGCGCCGGTTCCGCCGCCGCCCTCGCCAACAGCCAGATTCTCGATAGCGGACCCTCCGAATCGACCGCTTCGGCGGCCGTGCTGCCGCCGGCGTCCGTCGTCGACGTCGAGGTTCCAGGCATTCTCGACGAAGCGTTGGTCGCCGACGCGACGGCCAAGCAGGCGACAGCGACAGCGACAGAGGCTGCAGCCGCAGCCGCAGCCGCAGCCGCAGCCGCAGCCGCAGCCGCAGCCGCAACTGCCGCCGCCGCAACTGCCGCAGCCGCAGCCCCTGCAGCACCGGCCGCACCGGCGTGGGCAGCGACCGAATACACCGCTTCGTCCATCGATTACCTCACTTCGTTCAATGTAGGGGATTCCGGTGTTGTCACGGTCGACGTAATCGACGGACAGCTGATCTTGATGGACGCCGTCGCCTCCACCGGTGGCATCTGGACACTCACAAAAACAGAACAGCGTGCCGACAAGAATGAAGTCGAGGTCGAGTTCAGCTCCAGCACCGTTCGGGTCACATTCGAGGCCGCGTTCGTCGGTGGCCAAATCGTGCCTCATGTGAGTTCGGCAGCGATCGGTGGCAGCACCGCTCCTGCAGCGGCGGCACCTGCGGCAAGTGCCACGTATCACGAAGACGAGCACGAAGACGAGCACGAAGACGAGTACGAAGACGAGCACGAAGACGAGCATGA
>CALFRK010000075.1 GCA_937919625.1 uncultured Ilumatobacter sp. | reverse complement strand
GAACGGCGGTGAGGCGCTAGCCCAACTCGCCGGCGATCATGAATTCGACGCCGTGGTGCTCGATGTGTCGATGCCTGTCATCGATGGGTTGTCCGTGTGCCGAGCCGTCCGTCGCAAGGGTGATCACACCCCGATCCTCGTGCTGACTGCCCGCACCGAAGTGTCCGATCGAGTCGCCGGGCTCGACGCAGGCGCAGACGACTATCTGACCAAGCCGTTCGCGCTCGACGAACTGTTTGCGCGGCTGCGGGCGCTGCTGCGACGTGGTGGTCTGGTCGACACGACCACGAAGCTGCACTGCGGCGATCTCGTGGTCGACGTCGAGAGTCGTGCCGCACAGCGCGGCGAGCGCACGATCGAGTTGACCAAGACCGAGTTCGACCTGCTTACGCTGCTCGTCCATCACACCGGCCAGGTGCTGACACGACCCGTGATCTATGAGCGGATTTGGGGCTATGACTTCGAGACGAGCTCACGTTCGCTCGACGTCTACATCTCGTATCTTCGCAACAAGCTCGAGGCGGGCGGTGAGCCTCGGTTGATCCACACGGCTCGGGGTGTCGGGTTTATGGCGAGGGCCGACGGATGACGCTGCGGTCACGCATGGCGTTGCTCGTGGGGGCGATCGCCGCCCTGGCGATGCTGGTCGGCGGAATATTGTCGTACGCGGCGGTCAGTGACGAGCAGTACGGCACGGTCGACCGATTCATCCAACACCGCGGCGAGGCGCCCCAGCAGTTCGGTCGTTTCAGCGATCTCCCCGATACTCCGTCGCCTTTCGACCGCATCCGCCCGCAGGTCGACGACGGTGTGACATTCCAGGTAAACGACGCGGACGGCTCGCTGCTGATTTCGTCGAACGCCGAGATCTTGCTGGCCGCTCCTCAGCCGGACGAACTCGGCAAGTTGCGGACGATTGCCATCGATGGTGAGCGGTTTCGTGTCAGTGCCGATGTGACAGGCGAAGGCAACATCGTTCAAATCGCTCGCAGCCTGGCGGAGGCAGACGCCACGGTTGCGGCGATCCGCAACCGCCTCTGGCTGCTCGGTGTAATTGTGTCGCTCGCCGCTGCCGCACTCGGTTGGCTGGTCGCCGGCCGGATCTCGCGCCCGCTCGAACGCCTGACAGGGATCGCAGACCACATCGCCCGAACAGCCGATCTAGACGTGGTTGAGACGTCGGGCGGCGATGCCTCGGCACGCTTTGAGGTGGCTCGGTTGTCGGCCAGCTTCTCGGCGATGGTCCAGGCGCTCCGCAGCTCGCGTGAGCAGCAGCAACAACTCGTTGCCGATGCCGGGCACGAGATGCGTACGCCGCTCACGACAGTGCGCACCAACGCCGAGCTCTTGCAGTCGGGCCGATTGTCTGCCGAACACCAGGCCAAATCTCTCGACGCCATCGTCCGCGAGGTTGATGAGCTCACGAATCTCACCAACGAACTGGTCGAACTGTCGACCGCGATCGGTGACGGTGAGCAGCGCCACGACGTGGACTTGTATGACATCGCGGCTACAGCCGCCGAACGCGCCAGGTCCCGCCACGACCGCGAGATCGCCGTTTACGGCGATTCAGCGCCGGTCTCTGGGCAGCCGGCCGGTCTCGATCGCGCCGTGACGAATTTGATCGACAACGCCGCCAAGTTCTCGCCGCCGGACACGCCGATCCATGTGTGTGTTGAGCCCGGTCGGGTATCGGTCAGCGACCTCGGCCCGGGAATCGCGGCCGATGACCGCAAGCAGATATTCGAGCGGTTCTACCGGGCCGAAACAGCGCGCTCGCTGCCCGGCTCGGGGCTCGGCTTGGCGATCGTGGCCAAGATCGCCGCCGATCACGGGGGTGAGGCGTTCGTCGCCGAACCGATCGACGGCGTGGGGGCGGTGGTCGGCTTTACGGTCGCTACTTCGTGATTGCTCGTTAGACGCCCAATCTTGATGGTGGTCTCGTCGGGCTCTAACACTTTTCTAACGTTGCACCAGGATCGTTGTTGGCATGACAGCTGTGTCCCGACGTCCTATCTTTCAACTCGCGGTGTTCTCGGTCTGCGGGGCGCTCGCCCTTTCCGCCTGCGGTTCAGGTGATGCCTCAGAGGCCGCCGCTGATTCCGAGCTGGCGACCCTCGAAACGTCCGACAGCATCGCGGCCGGCGACAGCGATGCGATCGTGGCAGCGGTCGGCGAGATGACGGCCGACCAAGCCGCACTCGCATTGTCGGAGTGCCTGCGCGCTGAAGGGATTGACGTTCCCGATATCGGCGTCGACGCCAATGGCAATATCGATCTTCGAGGCGCATTTCAAGACCTGGGACCGGGCGACGAGTTGTTCAGGGACGCCATGGACGTGTGTCGAGAAACGCTTGACGGCGTCGAGTTCGGAGGAGGCGGCCGTGGAGCGCTGGCTGACAACACCGAGATCCAGGATGCTTTCCTCGAGTTTTCCGATTGCATCCGCGCCGAGGGCTTTGAAGACATCGCAGACCTGACCTTCGGCCGCCCGGATGGTGGCCAGCCTGCTGACGATGGCGACGGCGCACGCCCTGAACCCGGCCAGGGCGACCGCGAGGGCGGATTTGGCGACCGCAGTGGGTTCTTCGCCCAGCGCCTGGACCTCGACCCCGAAGATCCGGCGGTCATCGCCGCACTCGACGTGTGCTCACCGATCATCGATCAGGCTTTCACCGACGCAGGTGTCGGGCAGCCTGGCGCCGGAGCCTGATCCAAGATGTCCCGAGACACCTCGGAGCTGGTCGACTTTCATTCGGCCGCTAACGACTCGGCGCCATCGAACAACAACGTCGCGCCCGCCACTCTGTCGCTTGATGATCGGATCGCGGCGCGGCGTCGGAGGCGGTGGCCGTGGGCCGTCGTCGGCGCCGCCGTTGGATGTGGCGCCACCTTTGCGGCGACGACGGTTGGTAATGATGATGCGAGCACCGACCCGCAGCTGCAGGAGATCGTGCAACTCTCGACTGTGACCGTCGAGACGCGAGATTTGATCGAGCAGGTCGAGTGGTCGGGCACATTGGCGGCTGGCCTTTCGGTCGCCGTCACTACTTCGAACGGCGGCGTGGTTACGGCTGCTGCCGATGCCGGCGAGGCGATCGAACGGGGCGACATCATCGCTGTCATCGGTGCCGAACCGGTCGTCGCTTTGTACGGATCGCTTCCAATCTGGCGCGATCTGGGTGAGGGTGATGTCGGCGCGGATGTCCGGCAACTCGAGGCAAACCTTGTGCAGCTCGGATTCGACCCGGATGGCACGGTCACGATCGATGACGAGTACACCGCGGCGACGGCCGACATGGTCGAATTGTGGGAGGAATCGCTGGGCCTGGAAGCGACCGGGCGCGTACCTCGCTCGCGACTCGTCGTGCTCGGCGGACCATCCACGATCAGCGAACCAGCAGTTGTCGGGTCGACCGTGCGGCCCGATGCCCAACTGGCTGTGGTCGACACCCTGGTTCAGACGATCGACGTGATCGGCTGGCAGTACGACCCCGACGACGAGTTTCCCGGGGCGGTCGCATCGATTGCCGCCGTCGGCACGTCGATCGAGCAGGGCACCGTGTTGTACTTAGTGGACGGCTTCGACGTGAGCGCCGTGGTCACGACCGATCCGGCGACCGACGCGGTGCTCGCTGCCTTTGCGGCCGGCGACATCGAACAGATCGAGAACGTTCTGGTGTTCTTCGGATTCGATCCCGATCAGGCGATCACGATCGACGACGAGTTAGACCCGGCCACGCTGGCTGCCGTGCAACGTTGGCAGGAGTCGGCTGGGCTTGCCACGACTGGCTCCACCAACCCTCGCGACTATGTGCTGATCCCCGAGGCGGCTGACAACGTGTACACGATCGCTGCTCAGTTCGTAGTTCCAGGTGATCTGCTCGGTGAGGGCCGAATCGTGTTGAGTGTCGGCGTTTCGGCATTGTCGGTCACGGCGGATGTCGCCGTCTCTGAGATCGATGAGTTCGCGGTTGGTGACACCGTGCTCGTCGTGCAGCTCGACGAGAGCGAGTTCACCGCCGTTGTGGTCGATATCGCTGACGTAGCGTCGGGTGCCACGGGTGGTCAGAATGCTGAGCCGACCGTGGAGGTGACGTTCGCCGTCACGAGCGAGCCCGATCAGTACGTCAGCGGAACGGTCACAATCGTAACCGAATCGTCCCGAATCGAGGACGCGGTGGTGGTTCCGACGAGGGCGCTCGTGACACTTCGCGAGGGGGGTTTCGCCGTCGAGGTCCAAGACACCGACGGCAGCACGCGCCTCGTCGGTGTCGAGATCGGCGTGTTCGACGATGGCTCGGTCGAGATCACCAATGGTGCGCTCACGCCGGGTGACGAGGTCGTGGTGCCGACATGAGGCACGCTGCGCTCGAGCTGATCGACGTCTCGAAGGTGTACCCCGGATCGCCGCCCGTGCACGCTCTCGATCACGTGTCGTTGCGGGTCGAGCACGGCGAGCTGCTCGCCATCGTCGGGCCATCCGGTTCTGGCAAGTCGACGATGTTGCACGTGATGGGCACCCTCGACCGGCCGACCGAGGGTTCATTGCACATCGACGGCATCGAAGTCTCGCGTCTGGGCGACCGGAAATTGTCCGCCGTGCGTTCGCAGCGGATCGGGTTCGTGTTTCAGCAGTTCTTCCTGCTCCAGGGTGCGAGTGCGCTCGACAATGTGGCAAACGGTCTGTTGTATTCCGGTACGTCGAAGCGCACGCGCCGGCGACGAGCTGCCGAACAGCTCGACCGGGTCGGCCTAGGACACCGCCTGCACCACCTTCCGAACGAGCTTTCCGGCGGCGAGCGCCAGCGCGTCGCTGTGGCCCGCGCCCTGGTGAATGACCCCTCGATCGTGCTTGCCGACGAGCCGACCGGCAATCTCGACAGCCGGTCGAGCGCGGCTGTCATGGACCTACTACACACGTTGCATCAAGAGGGCAGCACGATTCTCGTGATCACCCATGAGCACGCGATCGCCGAGTCGTTGCCGCGTCAGGTCGAGATGATCGACGGTCGTCTGGTCGAGTTGGTGGGGGCGTCACAATGACCGCCACTGTCGAAACGCCCGCCCCCATCGAGGCGGCATCGTCGGCCCGCATGGGCCCCAGCCGTCTGCGTCCCTCCGACATCATCACGGTGGCAACCGACGGGTTACGGCAGCGCAAGGTACGCACAGCGCTGTCGGCGCTGGGGATCACGATCGGCATCGCGGCGATGGTCGCCGTGCTCGGCCTGTCCGAGTCGAGCCGCGCCGACCTGAGCAATCAGATCGAACAGCTCGGCACGAATCTGCTCACGGTCGAACCGTCCGGCGGCTTTGGCGGCGGCGACGGTGTGCTTCCCGAAGAGTCGGTCGCCAAACTCGGCCGAATCGGCCCGATCGAAGTCGTCGCCGACATTGTCACACTCGACCAAGCGCCGCTCCGCAACGACATCATGAGCAGCAACGAGACGAAGGGCCTCACCGCAATCGCAGCTGACGTCGATCTCGTGGCAACACTTCGTGGGTCGGTCGCGTCTGGCGCCTGGCTTGATGAGACGACGTCGCAGACACCGACTGTCGTGCTCGGTTCGATTGCCGCCGAACGGCTCGCGATCACCTCGGTCACCGACGGGCCGATGATTACGATCGGCGGTCAGTGGTTCACCGTGATCGGCATCTTGGGCGATTTCCCGCTGGCCGAAAATCTCGACAGAGCCGTGTTCATCGGCAAGGGAGCCGCCGTCTCGGTCTTCGACGTCGAACTGAACCCCAGCGTCATCTACGTCCGCACCGATCCGGACCAACTCGACGCAGTGCGTGGCGTAATCTCGCCGACGGTCGATCCGCAAAGCCCGGATGAGGTATCGATTTCACGGCCCAGCGACGTGCTCGAAGCCCAGGAGGCTGCCGATTCGGCATTTACCTCCCTGTTTTTGGGGCTTGGTGCTGTGGCACTGCTGGTCGGTGGGATCGGCATCGCCAACGTGATGGTTATCGCCGTCATCGAACGCCGCAACGAGATCGGGCTGCGACGCGCGCTCGGCGCCACTCGCGCCCACATCCGAAGGCAGTTTCTTGTCGAGGCGCTGCTGCTGTCCAGCCTGGGCGGCGCCGCCGGCGTCAGTCTCGGTGCCGGCGTCACGGCGTTCTATGCCGGGGTCGAGGGTTGGGAGGTCGTCATTCCGCCGATTGCGATCATCGGTGGTCTGGTGGCTGCCCTAGCGATTGGTGCGATCGCCGGTTTGTATCCGGCTATGCGCGCTGCCCGCCTGGCACCAACGGAAGCGCTGAGGTCGGCATGAGTCAACGAACCAGGACGAGCAAGATCATTACGACTGTCGCCGCGATTGCTGCGGTCGGCGGCGCCGTGATCGGTGGCGTCGTCGTGTACGACCGCCTCTCGACTGACGAGGTAGCTGTGCAGTCCGAGCCGGAGATCAGCACTGCGGCGGCTGAGATTCGCACGCTGTCGGTCGACTACGAGTCGACCGGATTGCTTGTGTTCAAGCCGTCGATCGTCGTGGCTGCGCCAGATTCGGGGACGGTGACCAGGGTCGTCGAGGCCGGGACGCTGCTATCAAACGGCGATGTGATCGCCGTGGTCGATGATGTCCCCGTCGTGTGGCTCGGCGGCGAGGTGCCGGCGTGGCGAACCATGAAAGTCGGCGACACCGGCGTCGACGTCGCCCAGCTCGAGTCGTCGCTAGATTCCCTCGGATTCAACAGTGACGCCAACGTCACCATCGACGACGAGTACACCACCGCAACCGCGTTGATGGTCGAGTCATGGCAAGAGGCGGCCGGAGCCCCGATGACCGGGCGGATCGAGCTGGGCGCCGTGGTGTTCGGCGGAGAACGTTCTCGAGTGGCCGGCGTCGCCGTCGTCATCGGGTCGACGGTCGCTCAGGATGCCGTGCTCGTGTCACTCGGAACCGACTCCCGCGTCGCGACGTTCGACGTGGCGTCCGTCGACGCGGTCACGCTGGCGGCCGGCGATTCGGTGTCCGTTCGGCTCCCCGACCGATCCGTGGTCGACGCAACCGTCGATTCGATCGCCCGTTCCGTCGACACCTGGACGATCACCACGACGTTTGGTCAGGTCGACCTTCCCGTCCTCGACATCGTCGACGTCAACCTCGAATGGGAACGCGCGACGGTGACCGACCAACTGACGATTCCAAGCTCGGCACTGCTTCGTCTCGACGACGGCACGTATGTCGTCGACATCGTTATCGCCGATCTGATCGAACGGCGTCCGGTCGAGCTCGGCCCGTGGGTCGGCACGCGCGTCGCCGTGACAGCGGGGCTATCCGAGGGCGACGTCGTCATCGTCCTCTGAGGCAAGCCCACTGCCGCAGTCTGCGAAGAGGGCACTTTGATGGTGTTCTTGCCGGGCTCTTGTACTTCTCTTACGTATCGTTGTTGACATTACAGATATGTCCGGACATTCCATTCCAAGTTCGCTGCGATCGTGGTCTGCGGAGCGCTCGCCCTCTCAGCATGCGGCTCCGGTGGCAGC
>CALFRK010000074.1 GCA_937919625.1 uncultured Ilumatobacter sp. | reverse complement strand
CACACCCACCACACCCGACTCCGGAACACCCTCATGACCCAACACCGGTATCCGCAACGGTACGCCGGCGGCGAGTCGTCGAGGTGGTTCTGGCGGCGTGTACCCGTCGGCGAGCACCGTGACGATCTGGCCACGCAGCCAAAGCGCAAACTCGGCATTGCCAGTGGTGGTGAGGTGCACGCCGTCGGACGAGAACCATCGGTTCGCCGAGGCGTCGTCACTGGCCGACTTCCAATCGAACACGATCATCTCGCTCCAGCGCGAGGCGGCGGCGCTGATCGCCGAGTTCGTGGCCGCATAGCCCGTCGACGTCTTGCGCTCGGACACGTTGACCCATGCGACCAGGCCGACCTGGCGGGCCCGCAGCTCGGTCATCACAGCATCGATCCGCGATGTCATCGCTGACGGCGTGTCGTTGTAGCCGAGCTCGACAACGACTAGATCGGTGCCGAGCGCGACCTGCTGGGCGGCATGCACGCCATCGGTCGATCCGCCCTGGGCCGTGCGCCGGCCCACGAGAGCGTCGAAGCTGGCCGACGAGAACACACCCTCTGTCAGCACCTTCAGATTCGATCCGCAACAGTCGACGATCCCGACCCCGACCGAGTCACCGATCAACGCGAAATCGCCGGCGGCGGTGAGCTGGCGGCGAACCGGAATCAGTTCGAACCCCGGTGACGGCAGCCCGAACGCATTGCGGAAGTCCCAGGCGCTGACGGTCTTCCCATTGCCCAGCACCACTTCGTTCGCCCAGTCCTCGTTATAGATCGAGTCCGCGTCCGGTGCGGTGCGAACGCCGCTGGCATTCGTCAACCCGTACAAGACTCCGAATTTGGCGACGATCGCGTCGGCGTCGATGATGCGCGTCCAGCGATGATTGGGGTTGCCAGGTTGGTCATCGAAGAGGTGGTCGTCGACGACGGGGAACGAACCACCTGCAGTACTCGGCCCGTTCGATGCCGAGAACTCGGTCGAGACGATGACAGGTTGCTCGGGAGGCGTCGCGGGCCAAACCCTCACACCACCGACCGTCGCCACAATCGCCGTCTCGGTCCGCGGATCCTCGACGTCGACCGGGGCCGCGTTCGCGGTCGCCCTGATGGCGGCCCCTCCGTATACCTGGCAGCTGGTCGTGTCACACGTGTCCGCGTACGCCGCTCGGTGCTGCGACATCGCATACGAACGTGCTGCGACAGCCTGCGCCTTCAGCGCCTCGATTCCTAGTCCGTCTCCCCAGCTCGGCGGCACCTCCTTGGGCAGCACGCCTCCCAGATAGTCGTCGAGGGCGAGGGTGTTGACGACCTGGTTGCCGTCTGGGGTTTCCAGCAATGTCAGCGCTCCGCGGTAGTGCACGATCGAGGCGCTCGACTGGCATAGCCCTAGCGTCAACTCGGGGTCTAGTTCGGGACTCGGCGCGGCGGTTGTGAGCGTGATCGGCCCGGCCACGGGCGGACCGCGCAGGGTCCACGTGACTGAACCGACCAGCGATCGTGCCTTGGATGCATCATCGTCATTCCAGATGCCATCGCTCGGCAGACCGAACTGCTGCTGGAACGACACGACCGCCGATTTGGTGTCGTTGCCGAACCAGCCATCGATGCCGTTCGGATCGAAGCCGGCGCCGGTCAGGTAGCTCTGGAGGTCTCGGACCTCGTGCACACCGGGTGGGTCGATATCGCCGTTGCTCAGGGGCCCATCCGGAATCTGGGCGTTGCGACACCCAACCAGTTCGGAGGTCCAGACCTCGAACAGGTTCGAACCCACATCCTTCACGTTGACCGAGGCGTAGTCGACGCCCTGCCAACGCACCGCGGCGCCGTGCGAGATCACCGTGATTTCCGGCGCCTGCCGAAAGCCTCGGAGCTGCACCCGGAGACTGTAATTCGGATCGACTGAACCGGGCTCGGTGCCGCCGTAATAGGCCCCCAGGATCTGTTCGTACGACTGGCCGGCCAAGGCTCGCCCGTAGGCACCCCATTGGCTGAGGCCGCGGCCGTGGCCATTGCCGACACCACGAACCACGAAGGCGACGACCTCATCATCTCCCGGTGGCGCCGCCTCGGCATGCGTGCCTGGCGTCACCAACGGGGCGAGCAAGAGCCCCAATAGGGCGACGACAGCCTTCACAGATCCAAACCGTAGCGATTTGTCACGCGCTTGTAACGTCACCGCTTCTTATCGGCACAGCCCGGCCGCGACTCAACAATTGGCAAGCAACACCAATCGGGTGTGCAGGTTCAGCCGGCGGGATCACCTGGCGGTACGGCGGCGACCGCCAGCTGATCGACCAGCTCGTTCATCGGATCTCCGGAATGGCCCTTCACCCACCGGAAGCTCACTTCGCCCGAGTTGACCACCTCGACCAGCGGTTGCCAAATGTCGGCATTGGCGACCGGTTGTTTCTTCGAGTTCTTCCAGCCGTTGCGCTGCCACTTGGCCCACCAACGATCGCGGAAACAGTTCACGACATAAGTCGAATCGCTGACAACCTCCACGCGACCGGCCTCGGATCCGACACCCAGCGATCGCAGCGCCTCGAGCACGGCCAACAGCTCCATCCGCTGGTTGGTGGTATGCGTTGCGCCACCGGATCCGTGCGGTTGACCGGCAGGGGCGACCGCCCACCCCCATCCACCGGGGCCGGGATTACCCGAGCAGGCGCCATCGGTGTACACGACGATCGTCTCGATTGGATTGTTCGCTGCGTTGGTCGAGGTGGTCATTCGATCGGTAGTCCCAACGCGAGCCGCACCAGACGGTCGCCAAGAAAGTCGCCGGCGATCTGGGTCGCCGCCTCTGGTGTCATGTGGATACCGTCGGGCCGAATTGCCTGGTCGCGGTCGATACCCGCCTC
>CALFRK010000073.1 GCA_937919625.1 uncultured Ilumatobacter sp. | reverse complement strand
CACACCGATCACACCGACCCCGCCACCGACCCCGCCACCGACGACGCGGTTGACCCGGCGGCCGCCTGGCCGCGGCCTTGGGACCCGACGGGGCCGATCGACTTCGCCGGCGTATCTGGCGTCACCGCCGAGCAGCAGGCCCGAGCAGAACAACTGGTTGTCGACACAATCGTCAACCTGCCGGCGTTTGCCGATGTCAACGCCGTTCCGGCACTCGGTTTCGTTTCGATCGGCGACGCCAGCACGGGGGTCGAGCACTACATCAACAGCGCCTACATCACGGACGACAAATTTCTCGACCCGACGGCGCCAGAGTCGCTCGTCTATGCCGTCGACGGCGCTAAACGTACGTTGGTTTCGGCGATGTACATCGCCAACCGCACGCCGCTCGACGACCCGACACTGATCGACTTCGCCGGTCCGCTGATGCAGTGGCACGTGCACCTCGACCTGTGTTGGGGTCTCGATCACAATGGCATACCGGTCGTGCGCGGCGTTCTGGAGGACTTTGGTGGCAAGTGCCCATCGGGGACAATCAACGCCGGCGGCGAGAACCCGATGGTCCACGTGTGGATCGCGCCCCATGAGTGCGGGCCATTTGCCGCCCTCGAGGGCCACGGAGCGGGCCAGGCCGACGTGGGCGATGGCGCCCGCACCGACCGGTGTTTGCACGACGATCACGCCGCCCACGAACCGGTCGAAACCAAGCCGTAGCTACAGAGCGACGTCGGTTGGAAGTTGTGCCTGGGACACAGCGGATAGGTCGCTGCGCTCCTTTTCGTTCCGCCCGGTTTGCCCGGTTTGCCCGTCACGATTGGTCGCAGTTCGCCTATCGCCGCGCACTCCTGGCGTAACTCCCAACTGGGACGCGGGTGACGGATAGCCGATCATGGCTGACGTGGCAGATGCTCATCCGCCCGGCATCATGGACCAATGCCGGATGTCGAACACAGCGATCTCAACTGGGGGGCCTTCACCGAGGCCGCTCCGTGGGTGCTCGATCGCGACGACATTCGGTGGCTACCCGCCGTCGGCCACCTGCGGAGAGCCGCCCACGATGAAGTACCAACGCTCACGGCCCCAAGCGCCCGCCCGCCCGGCGCTCGCGTGGCGACCGTGGTGGCCCACCTGACGATCGCGATCGGTCCATGGCTGTTGCGAAAGCGGCGCCGCCGCTACGACGGCCCCGAGGCTGGCCGGGCCGACCTGTCGCTGCGTTTACGTCGAGCCGCCGAGATGCTCGGGCCGAGCTATATCAAGCTTGGCCAGATCATCTCCTCCGGCGAAGGCTTGTTCCCGAATGAGCTGGTGCTCGAGTTCAAGAGGTGCCGCGATCAGGTCCCCGCCGAGCCGTTCGACGCCGTCAAGTTGACTATCGAGCAAGATCTTGGGTGCCGCCTGGAGGACATCTTCGAGTACGTCGACACCGAGCCACTCGCCGCCGCCTCGATCGCACAAGTTCATGCTGCACGCCTACGCACCGGGGAAGACGTCGTCATCAAGGTCCAGCGCCCGTCGGTGGCCCGACTCGTTCGCAAGGATTTGCGAGCAATGGCCTGGATCGCGCCGCACCTCGTCGGACGCATCCCGGTCACGGCCCTCGCCAACCCCCCGGCCTTGGTCGAACTGTTTGCCGAGACAATCGTCGAAGAACTCGACTTTCGACTCGAGGCCGCCAACATGCTCGACGTCGCCCACGTCATCCACGACCTCGGGCAAGACGGCTACATCGTTCCAAGACCCCACCCCACGCTCGTCACAAGGCGGGTGCTCGTGATGGAGCGGCTGTCCGGCTTCAACTTCGACGACGTCGCCGGCATGCAGGGCGCCGGGATCGACACCGAGGCGGTCGTGCGCGCCGGCATGATCTCGTTCATGGAGGGCGCCATGATCCATGGCATCTTCCATGGCGACCTGCACGGCGGCAACCTGTTCGTGCTCGCCGACGGGCGCACGGCGCTGCTCGATTTCGGGATCGTTGCCCGCTTGTCCCACGAACGGCGGCTCGCGTTCTTGCGATTGATGCTGGGGGCCACGACGAACGACATCAGGGGCCAGATGGCGGCGTTGCGCGATCTGGGCGCACTCCCCCACGACACAGACCTCGAAGCCGTTATCAGTGATCTCGGTCTCGACCGGCCGCCGATCGACCCCACGACCCTCACCGGCGAGGAGATGATCCATGAGGTCCAGCGTGTGGTCAAGGCCCTTCTGGGCTATGGGGCGCGGCTCCCCAAAGAACTGATGCTGTACGTGAAGAACATGGTCTTTCTCGATGGGGCGATCGCCCGCTTGGCCCCCGACCTCGACATCCTGGCGGAGGTCGCCACGATCGCGATGCTGTTCGCCCAGCGCCACGGCGAGCAGATCGCCACAGACCTGGGTATCGAGGCCGCCAGGGTCGACTTCGACTTCGACGGGGTGAAGGCCGGCTTCGGCCTTGACTCCGAGGTCGACAGTCTCACCTATCGCGAGCTGCAAGATCGCCGCCAACTGATTCAAAAACGTATGCGCTCCGCCCGCTGAGTTAGCGTCGCTGGTCGTGCGGCTCGTCATTGCTCGTTGTTCGGTCGATTACGCCGGTCGGTTGACGGCCCATCTTCCCGAAGCGAACCGACTGATCATGGTAAAGGCAGATGGCTGTGTCGCGATCCACGCCGACGGGGGCGCCTACAAGCCGCTCAACTGGATGAACGCCCCGAACACGATCGCCGAGATCACCGACGGCGATCCACGGCAATGGGTGATCACCAATCCGAAAAAGGAAACGCTCACGATCACGCTGTACGAGGTGATCTCCGACTCAGCACACGAGCTGGGTGATGATCCTGGCCTACAGAAGGACGGCGTCGAGGCCCACCTCCAAGAGCTGTTGGCCACCTCGCCGCACACCATCGAAGATGGCCTCACGCTGGTGCGACGCGAGTATCCGACGGCGATCGGACCGATCGATCTCGTGTGCAGAGATCCTGACAACGTCGTCGTCGCGATCGAGGTCAAGCGGCGGGGCGACATCGATGGCGTCGAACAGCTCGCTAGGTACATCGAGCGGCTCGAGCTGGATTCGTCGCTTGGCGCAATCCGCGGTGTGTTCGTCGCTCAATCGATCAAGCCGCAGGCCAAGGTGCTCGCAGAATCACGGGGATTCACCTGGGTCGAGGTCGACTATGACACCTTGCGGGGGATCGCCCCCGACGAGCTGCGCCTGTTCTGAGCGTCCAACGTCCAACGCGCTGTAGCCGGTCGCGGCCACCCGTTCGTGGTCTGTTACCTTTTCGCCATGCCGCAGGAAGTACAAGGAATCGTCGCCCTCTCCAAGGGAGCACCCGTCACACTCGAAACGATAATCATCCCCGACCCGGGGCCGGGCGAGGCCGTCGTGAAGATCCAGGCGTGTGGGGTGTGTCATACCGATCTGCACTACCGCCAGGGAGCAATCAACGACGAGTTCCCATTTCTATTGGGGCACGAGGCCGCCGGCATCGTCGAGTCGGTAGGGGCGGGCGTCGTCAACGTGAAGCCGGGCGACTACGTCATCCTCAACTGGCGCGCCGTGTGCGGCACCTGCCGGGCGTGCCTTCGGGGCAGGCCGTGGTACTGCTTCTCGACCTTCAACGCAACCCAGAAGATGACCCTTGCCGACGGTACCGAGCTGACACCTGCACTCGGGATCGGGGCATTCGTCGAGAAGACCCTGGTGCACTCGGGCCAGTGCACGCCGATCGACCCGGAGGCTCCGGCGACGGCTGCCGGCCTGCTCGGCTGCGGCGTGATGGCGGGGCTGGGAGCGGCGTTGAACACCGGGAACGTCGGCCGCGGCGATTCGGTCGCCGTGTTCGGATGTGGCGGTGTCGGCGACGCAGCCATTGCCGGCGCTTACCTGGCTGGTGCGTCGACGATCGTCGCCATCGACATCGACGACCAAAAACTCGAGTGGGCAAAAGACTTCGGGGCCACCCACACCTGTAATGCCAACGACACCGATGCCGTCGACTACATCAAATCTGTCACCGGGGGCTTCGGCGCCGACGTGTGCATCGAGGCGATCGGCAATCCGCATGTGTACAAACAGGCCTTTCAAGCCCGCGACCTGGCCGGAACGGTGGTGCTGGTCGGCATCCCGCACCCCGACCACACGATCGAGCTGCCGTTCATCGAGGTGTTCAGCCGCGGCGGGTCATTGAAGTCATCGTGGTACGGCGACTGCCTGCCCAGCCGCGACTTCCCGATGCTGATCGACCTCTATCGGCAGGGTCGACTCGACCTCGACCGTTTTGTCAGCGAGACGATCTCGATCGGTGACGTCGAGGATGCGTTCCACAAGATGGAACGTGGCGAAGTCCTCCGCAGCGTCGTCGTAATGCCATGAGCCAGACGGCCGTGTGATGCCCATCGAACTGATCACCACCGACGGGATCTTCGCCCTCGATGGTGGCGAATGGGAGGTCACCAACAACATCTGGCTGGTAGGCAACGACCGCGAGGTGATCGTGTTCGACGCAGCCCACGACCACAAGCCGATCGTCGAGGGGATCAACGACCGCCGGGTGAAGGCAATCGTGCTGACCCACGGCCACAATGACCACATCAACGCCGCCCTACCGCTGCGTGACGCTGTCGATGCGCCAATCCTGATCCATCCTGACGATCGGATGTTGTGGGATGTGGTGTGGCCCGGCGAGTCGCCCGATGGCGAGATCACACCCGGACAAACCGTCTCGGTCGCCGGCCACGAGCTCGGCGTGATCCACACGCCTGGCCACTCGCCTGGCTGCTGCTGCTTTCACGACGTCGCCTCGGGCGTCGTGATCTCCGGCGACACCTTGTTCTGTGGCGGGCCTGGCGCGACCGGACGCATTTACAGCGACGAGCCGACGATCCTGCGCTCGATCATCACGAAGCTGCTGGCGCTGCCCCCGGAGACGATCGTCCATACCGGTCACGGCGACTCGACCACAATCGGCGCCGAACACGACACCGTCGTCGCCAGGGCCGCCGAACTCGGCGTCTCAACAGGCGGCTAACCCCCTCTCCGAAGGGGGGCCGGTACGATTCGACCGTGCAGCCAGTCGAGGGCGTGACCCAGCATTATGCGTGGGGCGATCCGGTGTTCTTGCCGAAATTGTTGGGCGTCGAACCCGATGGGCGCCCGTGGGCCGAACTGTGGCTGGGCACCCACCCCCGTGGCCCATCTCGGCTGGCCGACGGCTCTGCTCTCTCCGATCTCGCCGGCGACCTGCCCTACCTGCTGAAGGTGCTCGCAGCGGCGGAACCACTGTCGCTTCAGACCCATCCCAACACAACCCAGGCCAGCGACGGCTTTGCCAAAGGCGTATTTTCCGACCCGTCCCCCAAGCCGGAATTGTTGTGCGCCCTGACGCCCTTTGAGGCATTCTGTGGGATTCGACCGGTATCGGCGACGCTGAGCCTGCTCGGCGAAATCAAAATCGACGACCTCGCCCGTGTGCTCGCTGCCCACGGACCAGCAGCGGCCCTGGCCGACCTGTACCGCGGTGTGATCGCCATCGAGCCAATCGTCGACGCCTGCCAATCGTCTGATCGGCCAGAGGCCGGGTGGGTACGCAGGCTTGCCAATATCTACCCCGGCCAACCCAGCGTGGCCGTCACGTTGTTGTTGAACTATGTCGTCCTAGCGCCTGGACAGGCGCTTCGCCTCGATGCCGGCAATCTGCACTCGTATCTTCACGGAGCGGGGATCGAGCTGATGGGGCCGAGCGACAATGTGGTGCGTGGCGGCCTGACTCGCAAGCCGGTCGATGTCGACGAGTTGCTACGGATCGTGGATGCGAGGCCGCTCGAACAACCCGTGCTGACCATCAGCCGACGTTATGAGCTCCCCACAGCCGGCGTCGCTCTCGTGCGGCTGGACGCCGGCGACGAACACGTCGCAGCTGGCCACGAACTGGCGATCGACATGAACGGCGGCACCTGGTATGCGGCGCCGGGCGAGCCAATCGTGGCCGCCGCCGTGACCTATGTCGTCACGCCGATCTGAGGTTGCCGCTCAGAGGTCGAGGGCGTGGGCCATCATCGCCGTGCCGTTCACCAGGGCATTCGCCTGGTGCTCGGACAACGACGCATAGGCGGGCATCAGCAGCTCGTCTGTGAGCTCCTCAGCACGATGCCAGTTGGCGCGGTCGTCGTCGGTGACCTCAGGGACTTCGTCGTACCCGAACATCGCCACATCTCCAGGGCGCTTGATCGAATGCGCCACCGGCGTCGGGACGCCACATGCCGTCTGGGCCAGCAAGTGCACACTGCCGCGCATCTCGCGCAATACCATCGCTTGATGCATGGCGGCAGCCGGGGTGTCGACAGGCACCGGCTCAGCGCGCACGCCGGCAAACAGCGGCAGCGAGGCGCCCTCGACGTGGTTGATGATCTGCGTAGCCGCGGCAACGAACTCGTCAAGCCCAGCGATGTCGGAGAACTTGGCGCGTCCCAGCTGGTGAGCACAGTCGATATAGAGCCGTGCTGCGTCGCGGGGCGCCATAACCTGCCTGGCGCTGTTCCAGATCTTGTCGATCAGACCGGTGTGGAAATACCCGAAGGCAGAATGCACAACACCAGCCTCGACGTCGCCGAGCACGCCGCCTCGCCCGAGGATGTAGAACCGGAAACCGTCGAGACCAGCTTCCTTGCCCGCGGCAACGGTGTCAGGGTGGAAGTAGAAGACCTCACCGATCCTGTAGATCGGCTCGGTCGCTCGCATGATCTCAGTCGACTGCATACCGCGATGATCACACCCTCGCCGTGCCAGTTTCAAACCCAGCGATTGGGCGCCGCGTTGTGTTTGACACAACTCGCGCGTCAGCCGGAGATCTTCTTTCGGATCTCGACGATCTTCTCGGTGGAATGGTTGACGTCGGCGCCCTGCGTGTCGAGCAACGAAGAACGATCCTTGGCGGCTTCGCGCTCGGCGAGTGCTGTATCGGCTTTTTCGATCGCCGCGTCGGTGCCGTGCTCGTGAATGAACTCGGCCCATTCGACGAGCGCTTCGACCATCTCCGATTCGGGCACGACGGCGATATTGCGACCCTTCACGAACAGGTGGCCGCGCTTGTTTCCGGCGGCGATGCCGATATCGGCCTCGCGCGCCTCGCCCGGACCGTTAACGACGCAGCCCATCACGGCAACCTGTAACGGCAACTTGCGATCGCCGAATGCCTCCATCGCACGGGTGGCGATGTCGATCACGTCGACCTCCGCCCGGCCACACGAAGGACACGCGATCAGGTCGACATTCTTGCGTTGTCGAAGACCGAGCGCCTCGAGCAACTGACGTCCGGCTCGAGCCTCCTCGACTGGATCGGCCGTGAGCGAGTACCTGATCGTGTCGCCGATGCCCTCCAACAGCAGCGTCGCGATACCCGCAGTGCCTTTGATCAAGCCGGCCGGGGGCGGCCCCGCCTCGGTGACACCGAGATGAAGCGGCACATCGGTGACCTCGGAAAGCTGCCGGTAGGCCTCGACCATCAGCGGCACGCTGGACGCCTTGACCGAGATCTTCATCAGGTCGAAGTCGACCTCTTGAAAGTAGGCCATCTCCCGCACGGCCGACTCGACCATCGCCTCGGGTGTCGGGCCACCGTACTTCTCGTACAGCTCGGGGTCGAGCGAACCGGCGTTGACCCCGATCCGGATCGGAATCCCTCGGTCACGGGCCTCGCTGGCGACCACCTTGATGTGCTCGGGCTTGCGGATGTTGCCCGGATTGAGCCGCAGCCCGTGCACACCGGCCTCCATCGCCGCCAAGGCCATCTTGTACTGATGGTGGATGTCGGCAATCACAGGGATCGGCGAGCGGGGCACGATCTGCGCCAAACCCTCGGCGGCCTCAGCCTCGTTGCATGTACACCTGACGATGTCGCAGCCGGCTGCCGCGAGGGCATAGATCTGCTGCAGAGTGCCCTCGACATCCGCCGTCTTCGTGATCGTCATCGACTGAACGGTGACTGGGGCCCCCCCGCCGATTGCGACGTCGCCGACCAGGATCTGGCGGGTTCGCTTGCGTTCGGTCTGCCAGTCTGAGACGTCCATACAACGACGAACCTACAGCCTCGTCGATATCAAGCCACTGAGCGGCGACCCGGTCATTCATCAGTCTCTTGAGCCGGAGCTCGTCGTGCAATTCCATACAGCGAGTCACTGAGCGGTGAACGGGTCATTCATCAGTCTCCTGAGCCGGAGCCCGTCGCATCGCTCGCAAGGCGCGGCGAGCCACAGCGAGCCACTGAGCGGTGATCGGGTCGTTCGAGCGCGAGGCGCAGTGAGCCCGAGTTGCCTTCGGGCAATGAGCGGCGAGATGCAACGCCGCGATCGAGCGACCCGGCGCCGCTCAGCCGACGGGGTTGGTGATGTCGAGGTATAGGCCCGACATGAAGAGAAACAAGAGCACCGTCATGACGGCCATCGCGAATGGCATCATCTTGGCAACATCGGCGTAGTAGCGCTGGCCATTGCGCTCGCGCAGGCGCTCGTAGGTGGCAATCGCGGCATGGCCGCCGTCGAGCGGCAACAACGGAAACATGTTGAACACTCCGATGAACACGTTCAACACGGCGAGCAGGAACAGGATCCCGATGATCCCCTGCGACTCACCGACATCGTCTGACAACCCGGTGACGCCGACCAGCGTGGTCGGCCGTGTGGAGAGATCATCGTTGCTGCCCGTGAGGTGGGTGAAAATGTTGACTGGGTTGAGTACCTTCACGGCGCCCTTGGTCATCTCCCACGAGGTCGGGAAGATATCGGTGACGGCGTTGGCGGCTGCGGCAGGCACCGAGTGCTCGATCGTGTCGTAGAAGCCGCCGGTCGATACCCCGATGTACGGCTTGCCGAACAACGGCGAAGCCTCGTCGATATTGGCGCCGAGAGCTACTGGGACGACAACGACTACCCCATCCCGCAGCACCTCGAACGCCAGTGAATCCTGCGGCTCGTTCGACTGGATGATGCGACCCAGATCACCCGACCCGGTCACCGTCTCACCGTCGATCGACAACACGACGTCGCCAAGCTGCAAGCCAGAGGAGAATGCCGGCCCGGATTCCTCGACGAAGCCGATCTCGGCCCCGTCACGCGCGACGACTTCGCCATCGACGACGTAGACCGTAAACAGCAGCACGATCGCCAGCAGCATGTGCATGATCGATCCGGCCGAAATCACCAGCAGACGCCTCGGGTAACTCTTCGAGCGGTAGGTGCGGCCCTCGTCTTGAGGTTCGACGTCGTCCATATTGTTCATGCCGACGATCCGCACGAACGCCCCGAGCGGCAGGGCACGTACGCCGTATTCGGTTTCGCCCCGGCGAAAGCTCCACACCCGCGGACCAAAACCGATGAAGAACTGTGTCGCCTTCATGCCAGTCAAACGAGCCGTCGAGAAGTGGCCCAGCTCGTGCAGGAAGATCGCCACCAACACGCCGACGACGAACACCAGCCACCAGATGCTGAAAAGCCCCAGGATGCCGATCAATGCCACGATTGCCAAGACGCCGAACGCCCCCCGCCAACCACCGACCAACTCGTCGTCGGCCTTCTCGACCACGGATCCGCCAGCCATCACCTCGCTGGTGAAACGACCGCTGGGGCGCCGAGAGGGAGCCTCGGGAGGTGGAAGTTCGTTGGTCGTTGTCATGAGGTCATTTCGCCATTCGTCGTTCGAGCACCTCAGAAGCCAGGCGGCGCGCCATATCGTCAGCTGCGATCACGTCGCCGACCGTACCCGGAACGGCGACGTCATACTCGTCGAGCACTGCAACACAGACATCGGCAATCTGATTCCAATTGATTAGCCCAGCCAGGAACGCCTCGACCGCCACCTCGTTGGCAGCACTGAGCCAAGCGGGCGCCGCACCACCGACCCTTCCGGCCTCATACGCCAGGTTGAGGCACCGGAACGTCTCGTGGTCGGGTGGCTCGAAGTCGAGTCGTGACAGCGTCGACCAATCAATCCGACCGAACGGTGTGGTGATCCGGTCTGGATAACCCAACGCGTACCCGATCGGCAGCCGCATGTCGGGCATGCTGAGCTGCGCGATCGTGCTGCCATCGGTGAACTCGACCATCGAGTGCACCACCGACTGTGGGTGCACCACAACATCGATCTGGTCATACGGCACACCGAACAACTCGTGAGCTTCAATCACCTCAAGGCCCTTATTCATCAGCGTGCTCGAGTCGATCGTGATCTTCGGACCCATCGACCAGGTCGGGTGGGCCAAGGCCTGTTCGACCGTAACGGTGGCCAACTGGGCGGCATTTCGACCACGAAACGGGCCACCGCTGGCCGTCAACACGATCCGGGCAACCTCGCGATGCGCTCCATCGGCGAAACCCTCGGATGAACGAAGACATTGGTGCACTGCGCAGTGTTCGCTGTCGACGGGCACAAGCTCGGCACCCGGAGTGGCACGCAAGGGCTGGACTACCGGTCCGGCAGCGATCAGACTCTCTTTGTTCGCCAACCCCAGCCGCTTGCCGGCCCGCAGCGTCTCCACGGTGACCGACAGGCCGGCGAACCCGACGACGCCGTTGATCACCACGTCGGCCGGCCCTACCAGATCGGCCTGGTCGGCTACGACCTCGACGCCCGGCAACGCTGTTGCGACCTCGGCACGTCGGCTCTCGTCGGCAACGGCGACCACACTCGGGCCGAACTCGCGCGCTTGCTGGATCAGCAACTCGATCGACGAACCAACGCCGAGCGCAACCACGTTGTAACGCTCGGGACCCTCGGCCCGAATCACCTCGAGAGTCTGCCTACCGATCGAACCGGTGCAGCCAGCGATCGCGACGCGGGTCGGCGTCACCACGACCGCGTGTCAACAATCAGAGGGCCCAAGGCTCGAGTACCAGGGTGAGGTAGTACACACCCGGCAGCACGAACAAGAACCCGTCGAACCTGTCGAGCACACCACCATGTCCCTTTACGATCGAGCCGAAGTCCTTGACGTCGAGGTTGCGCTTGAACATACTCTCGACCAGGTCACCCATCGGAGCCATCACGGCGATCACTGCGGCCATCGCCAGCAGGTGCCAGTTCGACTGCCAAGTATCGCTGCGGCCTGTCAGGCCGACGAACATAAGGGCGCAAATCGTGAACAGGGCACCACCGATGAATCCCTCGACCGTCTTGTTCGGGCTGATCCATCTGCGTAGCGGTGTGTTGCCGATCGCCGAACCGATGAAGAGTGCTCCGACATCGTTGGCTACCACGCCCAGGGCCAGCAGGAACAAGGTGTCGGTACCCCGGTTTTCGGCGATTGCTTGAACAGCTTCGATCTGGCTGATCTCCTGCGTCGAGAAACGCAAGATCAGCATCGCGAACGAGCCAAGGATCCCGATCCAGACGATGCCGAGTGTCGTAATCGAGATATTCGGCATCGGGCCGGCATCGACACTTCGTGCGCCGATGAAACTGCCTGCCGTTGCCATGAAACCGAATGCCAGCACGAGCGGTATGGTGCCGACCCCCAGCCAGTAGGCGGCCAACGGCCCGGCGACACATGTGACGATGCCTGGCACGACGGCCGGGCGATAGCCCTTCTCGGCGACCTTGTCGTAGAACTCGACCGCGGCGAAACCGAGAATCACCACGATTACCGCCGCCGCCGCGACCGGCTTGTAGATCAGGGCGGCGGTAAACGCCGCCGCGATCAAAAGCCCGACGGCGATCGCTGTTGGCATGTCGCGCCCAGACGAAGCCGGAGCGCCAGGCGCTTGGCGTGGACGACCCGGACCTGGGGGTGGCCCGCTACGGCGACGACCTGCCTGAGCGGGTGGCCGGCGCGGCATGCCCGATGGATCGGTACCGATCGTGATGCGGCTCGGCTCACGGGTGACTGCCTCGGACTCGCCCGTGACCCGTCGGTGCTGGCCAGAAACACGTTCTGGCTGGTCGACAACACGTCGTTGCTGCGCTGTACGTTGCATATCGGCTGGCGCTGGTTCGACATCGACCGACTCGTCGTCCTTCCAGACAGGTGACTCGGAAGAGAACGACGACCACACGTCGAGCTCTTCGTGATCAGGATCGTGGGCGTCGCCAGGCGACGCCTCGCCCGCCGCGAAGCGTGGTATTTCGCCGGTCGGCGGCTCGGTCCAATGTGGCAGTGCGCCGCCGGCACTCTCGTCAAAGCTCAGACTCTCGTCGGCGGAGCCGGTGCTGGTGACCTCTGGGAGGCTTTGCGTCGGTGCAGCCTCATCGAACAGCGATCCGAACTCGCTGAAGTCGTCATCGTCTCGGCGGTCGCGCCAGATGTCGTCACTCATCGCTTTCGTGCCTTTCGCAGCATCCCCACTTGTGTCTATTGCTCAAACCTCGAGCAACTCCTCTTCCTTGCGTGCCACGGCGGTGTCGATTCGTTCGACGTGATCGTGGGTGATTTTCTCGAGTTCTTTCTCGGCCCGCTCGAGTTCATCGGCCGATATCTCACTGGATTTCTCGGAGGACTCCATGTGCTTGCGGGCGTCGCGTCGAATATTGCGAATGGCAACGCGACCATCCTCGGCCATGTTCTTCACCACTTTTACATACTCGCGGCGTCGGTCCTCGGTGAGCGGTGGAAAGTTGAGCCGGATCACGACGCCGTCGTTATTGGGCGAAACACCGAGATCGCTATCGCGGATGGCGCGTTCGATCGCACCAAGCGAACCTCGATCGTGGGGCTTGACCAGCAGCACACGCGCCTCTGGCACCTGGATCGTGGCAAGCTGCTGAATCGGCACCCTGGCACCGTAGTACTCCGCAGTCAAGCGCTCGACGAGTACGGGAGCGGCTCGACCGGTACGAACGCTCGCGAACAGGACCTGGACATGCTCGACCGCCTTGTCCATCTTGTCCATCGCATCTAGCAGCGTTTCCTCAGTCACGTCGCCCAGCGTAACCAGCGATTGGCCTGCGAGTGGAGATACGCAGCGCCACCCCAGCCGCTAGCGGACGATGGTACCGACCTGGCCGCCTGTGAGGATCGACCTGAGAGCACCCTCGGCCGACATGTCGAACACCACGATTGGAATGTTGTTGTCGCGGCAGAAGGCGATCGCCGTCGCGTCCATCACCCTGAGGTCCTTGTTCATGACATCCATGTACCCGATTTCGTCGTACTTGACGGCATCTGGGTTGATGCGCGGGTCGGAGTCGTACACGCCGTCGACACCGGAATGGGTGCCCTTGAGCAGAACGTTCGCCTCGATCTCGGCGGCCCGCAGGGCTGCGGCAGTGTCAGTCGTGAAGAACGGGTTACCGGTACCGGCGGCGAAGATCACGACCCGCCCCTTTTCGAGGTGGCGCATCGCCCGGCGCCGGATGTACGGCTCGGCGATGCGCGGCATCTCGATCGCCGACTGAACACGGGTCGCCTGCCCACGACGTTCGAGGGCGTCTTGGAGCGCGAGCGCATTCATCACCGTGCCAAGCATGCCGATGTGGTCGCTCTGTGTGGCGTCCATGCCTTCCATCGCGCCGGTACGGCCGCGCCAAAAGTTGCCGCCGCCGACGACGACACTCACATCAACGTCAAGATTCTGGCGGATATCGATGATTTCGACTGCAGTTTGATCGAGTGTGGGACCATCGAGGCCGCGACCCGACTCGCCGGCCAGTGCCTCGCCAGATGGCTTGAAGACGATCCGCTTCCAGCGTGGAGACGGGCTGGGCGGCATCGAGTCGGTCACGGCTGGCAGTTTGCCAGATCAGATGCCGCTTGGTGCGTGTCGATCAGCCAATTTCGACTTGGGCAAACCGAATGATTTCGGCCGACCCGATGAACTGCTTGATCGACTGCTTGTCGTCCTTGGCATACGGTTGCTCGAGCAGGCACACATCTTTGAAGAAGCCGTTGAGGCGACCCTCGACGATTTTCGCAACAGCCTGTTCCGGTTTGCCCTCGTTGAGCGTGATCGTTTCGAGCGTGTTGCGCTCGGCCTCGACCGTGGCGGTCGGAATCTCTTCGCGTGTGAGATATGTCGGACGAGCGAAAGCGATGTGCACGGCGATGTCGTGTGCCAACTCGTCGTTACCACCGGCAACTTCGACCAGCACGCCGTTGACGCCACGGCCACCCTGAACATGCTGGTAGTGGCCGACGACGTTGCCATCGGCGGCAGCCATGTGCACGACTCGACCCAGCTCGATCTTCTCCTTGAGCGTAATCTTGAGTTGCTCGAGCTCGGCGCTGCGCTGCGCAACGGCATCGGCGCCAACGGCAACCACGAGCTCGACGAGTGCATCTGCCTCGCCCTTGAACTGTTCAGAGCTGGCGACGAAGTCGGTTTCGCTCTTCAGCAACACCATCGCTCCGACGTTGCCGTCTACCTTGATAGCGACGACGCCCTGATTGTTGTCTCGATCGTCGCGCTTGGCACTAGCCGCCAGGCCCTTCTCGCGGAGCAGTTGCTTGGCAGCGTCGATCTCGCCGTCGGTCTCCTCGAGTGCCTTCTTGCAGTCCATCATGCCGGCGCCGGTTGCGTCGCGCAGGGCCTTCACATCTTGTGCGGTGAATGACATGGGGGTCGTGTCCCTTCAGCTATCGGTTTTGTCGTCGCTGGCAGGCTTGGATACAGGCGCCGCGTCGGCGGTCTCGAC
>CALFRK010000072.1 GCA_937919625.1 uncultured Ilumatobacter sp. | reverse complement strand
CACCAACAACCAACGGTGGAATCAACTTCTCACACAAAAAACTTGACAAGCTCTCAAGCGTCAGAGATCGTGTGCCGAAGAGGAATCAGGCGCGGGCTGCAGTTCGTGATCCGACCGCAGGGAGAAACCGATGAACAACTTCAAGATCTTCGCACTTGCGTTCACACTTTCTGCGCTCGCTCCGGCATGCTCTGATTCGTCGGTCGGCGACGGCGATTCGGCATCGATCTCGACGCCAGAGAACGGCAGCGCCGACCGGCCCTGCGACGGGGGCGCCTTTCCTGATGACCCCGAGTTCCGTGAATTCGTGTGTGCTGTGCAGTGGGCACAACTCGACGTCATGTCGGCTGGCGGTGAGATCGATCCTACGTGGGGCTCGCGCAGCTCGGAGGCGATTCTGCTCTACGGCGAGGACCGGGCTGCGGCGATTGCTGAACTCGAGGCCGTGTTTGCCGAGATGATCACCGCGACACCCTGAGCGAAAGCCCGCCCGACCATCGAATCGACGGGAGAGCGCTGCTCGATGAGCGTTGGATCGATCGACCGGGTCAGCTGCCGAAGACGGGATCGAACGTGCGGGGCGGCTTGTTGCCAGCCGGTGTGGCGATGCTCGTGTTGGGGTGTCTGCTCCTCATGACGAGCCGCCGACCAAAGTTCGTCGACTAAAGACCGGCGGCACCAAGCAGCCCGGCGGCACCGTGCAGCCAGAGGTTCCGTCGGGTCGGCCCGCTGCATGAGCAGACTCGCTGGGCTGGCGTGAACCTGTCGCCGAGAGATACCCCTAGCGTCGATCACCGATTTGCGCGAAGATAATGCGGCGGTTGTGTTGTGGCTCTTGTGAGTGAGGCTGCCGCACGGTGACGAACCATCTGTCCTGCCCCAGTAGGTCTGACGGGTGGTCCGTTGCTTTTTCGGTGCGAACTCCTGGTCGTGTTCAAGTCTTGGCGCGGAAGAACCGATGGATAGGTGAGTAAGCCGCCGCCTGGAGGCGGATTTGGGCGGTTGGCTTGCTCATTTGCCGTTCGATGGCCCGCCTCCGTTCAGGGGGCGCGCCGTTGCGGCCGATTTCATCGACGGTGTTGCCGATTAGCAGCAAACGAGGCGATCAGATGGTCGAAGCGTTCTTCATGGCCATCGCACGGTGGCCGAGGGCGAGCAGTTCTTCCAACGGGATTTCTGCTCGCATCCTGGCGAACACCGACTCTTCCTCGCGGGCGAAATGGCTCTCCATCTCCTGCAGGAGCGCGCTGCCGCGCTTGATGAACGCAAACTCGTTGGGATCGAGTTCTCGCATTTCGGCGAGGAGGCAGTTGAGCTCTTCGTGCTCACCCATTCGCTTGTCGAGCGTGTTGTCGCCACCCACCTCGGACAGGGCGCGGAAGGCTGGGAACAGGACTTCCTGCTCGACCGCTTCGTGGGCGAGCAGTTCGTCGACGATCTGCACGTACAGCCGGCGGATCTCGCCTGTGTCGGTGACCGAGTCGAGCTGCTCGGCGAGCTGGTCCATGCGCCGGTGATCGCGCTCCAGAATCTGGATGACGTCCAGGTCAGTGGTCATCGCCGATTTCTTCTTTCCGTCGAGGCTTGTCGATGTCATCGTGGCGTTCGCCGTCCGCGGGCAACAGTGCCAAAAGTCCATGTCCCTTCGTCCGACACCGTAATGCCCTAGATCAAGGGTCTGAAGACCCGGTTGGCTGCCGGTCGAACGGGCATACCATCACAGAGAGGTCCGCGACCGGAGCAATGTCGATGAATGATCAACAAAACACCTGGGTGATGGCTGCGTCTGGACACGAGGTGATCACCAACACGCAGCTTTCGCAGGATGTGCACAAGCTGGTCGTGACGGCGCCACGCGTGGCGGCGGCACGCCTACCAGGACAGTTCGTTATCGTTCGGCTGGGAGACGGTGCAGAGCGGATCCCGCTCACCATCGCCGACAGCAATGCCGAAAACGGCACGATCGTGCTCGTGGTCCAAGCCGTCGGCAAGAGCACGAGTGACCTGGTAGGGCTCTCGGCGGGTGATCACATCCACGACGTCGTCGGCCCGCTTGGTCGGCCATCCGATTTAGTCGTCGAGGGCACCGTCGTGTGCGTCGCCGGTGGTGTCGGGGCGGCTGTCATGTACCCGATCGCTCAGGGGCTGGCCGCCCTCGGCGCCGACGTCATCACCGTGCTCGGCGCCCGAACGGCGGCGAGTGTGGTCTACGCCGACGAGTTGGCCGCTCTGGGTGAGCTGATCCTGTGTACCGACGACGGCACCGCCGGACGCACGGGATTTGTCACCGACGCGTTGGCCGACCTATTGGGCAAACGACCTGCCGCTGTTGTGTATGCAGCTGGGCCGGTGCCGATGATGCGTGCGGTGGCGGCGGTGACCCAACCGCGTGATGTGCGCACGATCGTCTCGCTCAATCCGATCATGGTAGATGGCACCGGGATGTGTGGCGGCTGCCGTGTCACCGTAGACGGAAAGATGCGTTTCGCTTGCGTCGATGGCCCCGAGTTCGATGCCCACGGCGTCGACTTCGACGAGCTCGACGACCGACTCGGTACCTACCGCGAATTCGAACGGCAAGCCATGACCCACGTCTGTCGGAGCGCCGGATGACCGATCGGCCCCTCTCAAAGCGCGAGCGACTCAAGATCGATCGGCAAGAGATGCCAACCAGCGACGCCGCCGAGCGCTCGCGATCGTTTACAGAGGTCAACGTCGGCTTCACCGAGCAGATCGCCCTGCTCGAGGCTCAACGGTGCCTGGACTGCAAGCGGGCGACCTGTGTCGACGGATGCCCAGTGAGCGTCGACATCCCCAGCTTTATGGGCGAGATCGAGCGCGGTGACCTCGCCGCCGCAGCCCGAATCCTGTTCGCCGACAACTCGCTGCCGGCCGTTACGGGTCGCGTCTGTCCACAGGAGACTCAGTGTGAAGCGTTGTGCGTTCGGGGCCGCAAGGGGGCGCCCGTCGCGATCGGCCACCTCGAGCGGTTCATCGCCGACTGGGCGCGAGGTCACCACCATGACGACGTAGCAGCCGTCGAACCGTCCGGCCGCCGGGTCGCCGTGATCGGCGCCGGGCCCGGTGGGCTCACTGCGGCGGGCGAACTTTCACGGCGCGGCCATGCGGTAACTGTCTTCGAGGCACTCCACCTGCCAGGCGGAGTGCTCTCATACGGGATCCCCGAGTTTCGGCTGCCAAACGAGATCGTGATGGACGAGGTGCGCCGACTGGAGGCGCTCGGGGTTCAGATCGAATGCAACGTGGTGATCGGTCGAACATACACACTTGAGGATCTGCAGGCCGGATTTGACGCCGTCTTCGTCTCGGTTGGCGCAGGTCTGCCCATGTTTCTAGATATCCCGGGCGAAGGCCTCAAGGGCGTATATTCGGCCAACGAGTACCTGACGCGGATCAACCTGATGCAGTCGTACGCGTTTCCCGACGCGAACACACCAGTTCTGCATGGCGACCGCGTCGTCGTTATCGGCGGGGGCAATGTGGCTATCGATGCGGTGCGAACGGCGCTGCGACTCGGCGCCCACGAGGCGACGATCGTCTACAGGCGCGGCCGCAACGAGCTGCCGGCTCGAGTCGAAGAGGTCTCCCACGCTGACGAAGAAGGCGTACGGTTCCAACTTCAGGTCAGCCCGCTGGCGATCGAGGGCAACGACGAGCGATGGGTCACAGGGGTGCGTTGTGTCGACACCGAGCTCGGCGAGCCGGACGAGTCTGGCCGGCGCCGACCCATGCCGATCGAGGGTTCCGAACGGGTGATCCCGTGTGACACGGTCGTGGTGGCCGTCGGCACACGCGCCAACCCACTGCTCACCTCGGCATCGCCAAACCTCGCAGTCACCAACCGCGGCTACCTGATCGCCGACGACCGCGGTATGACCAACCTTCCCGGTGTATTTGCCGGCGGCGACATCGTGCGCGGCTCGGCGACAGTGATCCTGGCGATGGGAGACGGCAAACGAATCGCCGGCACGATCGACGAATACCTGCACGCAACCGCGGTCACGATCGACTCCCACCGTCGGCGAGTCATGTCCGAAAAGGGCTTGGGCACTTGGTAGCCGCTCACCGGCACCGTTCTGGCGGTCGGCCGTTCGGCCGTTCGCTGCCACCCGGCGTGAGCCAGCAACGTACGACACGCGGCACCGACCCTTTCGATGACCACCAGCGGTCGCGCTACCTTGTGGTTGACCACATCTGATCAAGGAGGCGCCAATGGCCGGGAAGTTTGAGCTATATCAGGACAAGCAGGGCCAGTACCGTTTTCGTTTGAAGGCCGGCAACGGCCAATCCATCGCCACCGGCGAGGGCTACACGACGAAGAAGGCGGCCCTGAACGGAATCGAGTCGATCCGCAAGAACGCACCCGAGGCCAAGCTCGACGACCAGACCGGCTGACGGGCGGGCATCCTCGTGTGCGGCCGCTTTGTGTCGTCATCGACACCCGAGCGGATAGCCGCCTATTTTGGTGCTGAGAACGCTGTCGACCCGCTTGGCGAGAACTATAACGTTGCTCCTACGAACGATATCTACGGCGTGGTTGCCACATCTGACGACGCGCTCGAGGTGCAGGCGTTTCACTGGGGCTTGATCCCCCTGTGGGCCAAGGAACGAAAAATCGGCCAACGCATGATCAATGCGCGCTCCGAAACCCTCGCCGAGAAGGCCGCCTTCAAGGGTGTCTTCAAGAAGCATCGCTGCATCATCCCAATGGACGGTTTCTACGAGTGGGCGACCGGCGTCGAAGGCGGGCCGCTGACCAAGGCTGGAAAGCCCGCCAAGCGTCCTTACTTCATTCACCGCCTCGACGGCCAGCCGCTGGCCGTGGCCGGGCTGTGGTCAGCATGGAAAGACCGCACCGAAGGCCCCGTCGGTGAGTGGCTTCACAGCGCCACCGTGGTCACTACCAGTGCCAACAGCACTATGGAGGCAGTCCACAACCGGATGCCGGTGATCCTGCCCAAGGCGATGTGGAACATCTGGCTCGATCCGTCCAACCAAAACATCGACATGTTGGCGAAGTTGCTCGTGCCAGCGCCCGATCATCTGCTCACGATGCACGAGGTGTCGACCGACGTCAACAACGTCCGCAACGAGGGGCGCGATCTGATTGCGCCCTGCAACTCTGAGCGGCAGGAGAACATGCTCGATTGATCCTGCTCGGCCTCAATCGACGAGCGCCTGGTGCGCCGGTTGCTTGAGCTGCGTTCGGATTGGGTGGGTGCTCGACGACACTGGCTGTGTCAGGAACACAACAGCGATGGCCTCGACCGGATCGCAGAACAACGCTGTACTTGCCGAAACATTCATCGCTCAACAACCTGTTGGACGTGTCCGTTGGATCTGAGCGCCCGCCGAATGGCGGCTGCGGCGGCGTCGAGAGTCTTACGGTCAACCGAAGCTGCAGCGTTGGCGAACGACAGCTCTCGCATCTGATTGGTGGGGATGACGTGAATATGAGTGTGCGGCACCTCGTAACCGGCGATGATCACGCCGACCCGCGCTGGTGTGAATGCGTCACGCTGTGCTCTAGCGATGTGGCGCGTGACCTCGAATAGATGGGCGGCCAACTCGGGCGAAGCATCGACCCAATGATCGACCTCTTCGATCGGCACGACCAAGGTATGCCCAAAGGCCATCGGGTTGATCGACATGAAGACCACACACGAATCATCACGCCACACAAAGACGCCAGGAATCTCACCATTGATGATGCGCGTGAAGATCGTCGCCATGGCCGCAATCTAGTCACGCACCCAACGCCTAGGCTCGCTGGGGTGACCGATAACGTCGACGCTGCCGAGAAGCCCGGGGAAGTCGACACTCTGTGGACCGTGCCAAATCTCATCACCCTCGTCAGGCTGTTGTTGCTGCCGGTTTTCGTCTGGCTGCTATTTGCACTGCCCTCACGCCAAGCGGCGGCGTGGATGCTGGGCTGCCTCGGTCTGACCGATTGGGTCGACGGCTATCTGGCCCGCCGATTGGGCCAGACCAGCGAGTTCGGCAAGAAGTTCGACCCGACCGTTGACCGGCTGTGGTTCGTCGTCGGTGTGGTAGCGATCATGATCAATGGGTCAATGCCGATCTGGTTTGGCATCGCCGTGCTCGCGAGAGAGGTGCTGGTCGGTGGGGCCGTGGCGACCGCCACGTTGGTGTTCGCGATGGAACGCTTCGACGTCACCTGGTGGGGTAAGACGGCGACGTTCATGTTGATGTTCGCTGTTCCCGGCTTTCTAATGGCGGAGAGCACCATCGGAATCGCACACGGTTTCGAGGTCGCCGCGTGGGCTTTCGGGATTCCCGGGCTGATCCTCAGCTACTACACCGGCGCGGCGTACATCCCAATGATCCGCGACGGCATCAGAGCGGGTCGCAACAGATGAAACACGCGTGCTTGGGCGGAGTGTCGAAAGCGGTACGGTGGCGACTATGAATCTTCCCGAGGAACTGAGTTATTCGGCGGAACACGAGTGGGCACGGCGACTCGACGACGGGTCGACGATTCGGGTCGGCATCACCGACTACGCACAAGACGCACTCGGCGACGTGGTCTACGTAGACCTGCCGGAAACCGGTACGGCCGTCACCGCTGCCGAATCCGTCGGCGAGCTCGAATCTACGAAATCGGTGTCCGAAATGTACGCGCCTGTGTCTGGCACTGTGGTGGCCGTCAATGAGGCGCTCGTCGACAACCCGGCGCTACTCAACGAGGATCCATATGGCGAAGGCTGGCTGTGCGAGATCGAGATGTCAGATGCGTCCGAACTTGACGCCCTGATGGATGCCGCCGCCTACCGTGCCCTCACCGAGGGCTGACGCGGCGGCGCAGGCGCGGCGGTCGCTACGCACCGCCTGGATCGTCCGACCACCCACTGATCACACCGATCAGGTGTGATGTTCGGCGTGGTCGCCGGAATCACGCCAGTGCCGCGATCAGGGTGTCCAATGGCTGTGGTTTGCCAACGTGGTAGCCCTGGACGGCCTCGATGCCGATCGCTCGTGCGATGTCGAGTTGTTCAGCATTTTCGATACCGACTGCCACGACGAGAGCGCCATCGCGGCGGCCGCGGGTCATTATCTCCTCCACGAAGCGCAGCGCTGTCGTATCCTTGATCATCAGCGAGGCTGTGAGCCTCGGATCTAACTTGACGATTTCGGGCTGGATGCGGCGCAGCCGCGGCAGATCGTCACGGCTCGCCAAGCCACTGAGGGCAACTCTCAGCCCGCGTTGTCTGAGCTGCTCGAGTCGCTGCTGCAGGACGAGCTGATCTGGGAGCGCGGTTTGGTCGGTGAGCTCGAGGACAGTCCATCGCCCTGTGTACGGCTCGAGGAGCGCGTCGAGTCGCGGATCGGCGATCTGATGGGGTGAAATATTGAGGCACACCATCTTCCAGGGCGTTGGCCATGTGGCTCTGCGGGCGATGGTCAGTTCAACAGCTCGCATCTCCAAATCGGCGCCCAGTCCATACCATTCCGCGGCTTCGAACCATGCGCCCGTTGAGGCTGCACCGGGGAACCGGCTGAACGCCTCGGCTCCGATCGACAAACCCGTTTCGAGATGGACGATGGGTTGGTACACGATCATCGGGCCGACACCGGCCAGACAGGCCTGGATCTCTGTCTTGAGGATGGTCACGGTTCGGGTCGAGTTGTGAACATTTGTCATGAGCGGCTCCTGGGCTGGCGAGCGGTCGAAGATCATGTGGGAGGGTCCGTGTGATTGTGGAGTTGAGGATTGAGTGGCGGCCGCGACTGGATTCATGTGATCGCCAGAGCGGTGCGCCTACTCAGTTTACATCGGCAAGCATGACCCGAATCTGAAGCTCGGACCATCAGCGGGGTGCGTCCCATTCTTGCGGATAGAACCGTCCCGAAGGGGTCGTGCATGTATTCGCAGTGACGATTCTCGCCGTATCGGAGACTGGACAGTCAACGCGATACGGTTCGGGTCCCAGGACTATCCGTTCGCGGAAGGAGTCAGCGGCCATTGGATTCGGCTTACACGATGCTTTCGTCGATCGTCAGGTCGATTCCTGACAGTGTTTGGCGGTTGGCTGCAGACGGAATGGTCGTTGAGATCCTTGAAGGAGCCGACGGGCCGTACCCGCTTGGGCCTGATGCGGCCGGCCAACATCTACGTGATCTGTTTCCCGAGGAAATTGCGACACGATGCCTGCACGGCATCGGGAAGGTGCTCGAAGCTGGAACCGTCGTAGATGTCGGATTCGAGCAGGCCGCCAGTGGAAGCGACGGAGGGCGCACGTTCGAGGCCCGGTTCGTTCGAGCTGATCAGAACGAGGTTCTCGGCTTTGTTCGCGACGTCACCAAACGAAATCGGGTCGAGTCAGCGCTTGGAAGCCAAAATCTTCACGACTCGTTGACCGGCCTCGCCAATCGTGCGCTGCTCGATGACCGATTGGCGCAGGCTCTGCGCAGAACATGGCGAGATGGTGGAGGCCTAGCCCTGCTCCTGCTGGATCTCGATCGATTCAAGGACATGAACGACACACTTGGACGTGAAGTAGGCGACCAGATGCTGATCTCGGTCGCTCGGTGTCTGACAGAAGCCGTGAACGACGGCGACACAGTCGCCCGGATCGGCGGCGACGAGTTCATCGTCCTCGCCGACGGCCTCGAAGACGCAAGTGGCGTCCTCTCACTCGCCGAACGGCTCTCAGCTGCGGTGCAAACGTCAGTGCGTGCTCACCGTAGCGACAGTCCAATCAGTACGACTATCGGTGTCGCCGTAGCCATCGACGGCGACTCAGATGCAGCAACGATGATCAGTAACGCCGAGACAGCCATGTACCACGCCAAGCAAGTCGGTCGAGGCCGCATCGAACTGTTCGATTCGGAACTTCAGCGCCGGCTCGAGCGCCGGCTCGACCTTGAGTCGGCGCTGAGGATGGCGCTGGCGAACGACGAGTTCGAGGTGCATTATCAGCCGATATTCAACGTCGCGTCGGGTGACATCACCGGTGTGGAAGCGCTTCTTCGATGGAACCGTCGCAACCGCGGCCTCGTTACCGCAGCTGACTTCATTCCGATCGCCGAAGAGACCGGACTCATCAAATCACTGGGAGCGTGGGCGTTGCGTCGAGCGTGCTCCGACGTGGTGGTATGGGACCGTTCGGGCATGTCGCTCGGCCTCGCGGTCAATATCTCGACCGATCAACTCGTCGATAAAGACTTCGTCGAGCTCGTCATGGCGACAACGACCGAAACGGGGTTTGATCCACGCCGGCTGACCATCGAAGTCAGCGAAACCGCAGTGCTCGGTCGCGACGACACGGCTGCCCAAAACCTGACCCTGATCCGCCAACGTGGTGCTCAGGTTGCATTGGATGATTTCGGAACCGGCTACTCGTCACTCAATCACTTGCGCCAACTTCCCATCACACACCTCAAGATCGATCGGTCGTTCACCGCTGGCCTGACGACGAGTGTTCTGGATTCCAAGATCATCGAATCCACGATCGCTCTGGCGCACGCGATCGGTCTTGGTGTCATAGCCGAAGGCGTCGAAACGGCCGCTCAGCTCAACATGCTCGGCGAGTTCGGCTGCGACGAAGCCCAAGGTTTTTACCTCGGCAAACCCCAATCGTCAGTGGACATATTGCGAACCGTGGCGACACACCGTTCGACGACCGAGTCGCGATAACAAGACAGACGTCAAGCTGCTGCACGAAGCAGTCGGAATCGTCGCGATCCTCGACTGTCAGGGCGCGTTGTCAACGCTCGCGCCGCAAGCCGGATCGCCAGAAAGGCTGATTCTTTGCCACTCTCTCATCCAAACCCACAGCGAAGTCAGCGACATCGGCGTTGCGATCCAGAAACCTTGGGCGGCGTCACAGCCCATCGCGCCGAGGGTGTCCCACGTCTCGTTGGCCTCGACTCCCTCTGCGACTACTTCGAGCCCGAGTTCATGTGCCAGGGAGATCACAGACCGCACGATTGCCCTGTCTTGGGGATCTTGCATGAGCCGCAAGACGAACTCGAGGTCTATCTTGACTCGGTCGATCTTGAGCAGACGAAGCGTCTGGTAAGAGGCGTATCCGGTGCCGAAGCCGTCGACGGTGATTCGAATCCCTGCGGCATGGAGATCGGCGATCGTGTCGCGTGTCTGGTGGGCGTTGGTGATCAAGGACCGCTCGGTGACTTCGAGTTCGAGGCGGTCCGCGGGAAACCCGGTTTCGGCAAGTACGGCGAGCACATTTTGCGAAAAATGACGATCCTGTAGGTTTCGTACCGAGGTGTTGACCGCCAGGCGAACGTCTTTCGCTCCGAGTTCGAGCAGGCCACTCGTGGCCATGCGCAGCACCATCTCGGTGATCGGACCAATCAGATCGGTCTGTTCGGCGAGTCCGATGAAGTCGTTCGGCGCAATCGTGCCGTGCTTCGGGTGCTGCCAACGAACAAGCGCCTCGACGGCGACGACGTGCCCGTCGGTCATGCTGAGTTGAGGCTGGTAGTCGACACGGAGTTCGTTGTCGCGGACCGCTGCTCCAAGATCGCCAAGCAGACCGAGCCGACCAGTTTGAATCGCGCCGATATCGTCGTGATAGTGCTCCACTCCGGTAGCAAGACGCTTTGCACGGTACATCGCGACGTCGGCCGCATGAAGAAGCTCCGCCCCGGATCGCCCAACCTCACGTACGAGTGCAACGCCGATGCTGACGCCCACCGATACCGGGAAGCCTTGGACAATCAACGGCTGGGTGAGCCGCGCATGAAGGTTCTGGACCATCGAATCCACGTCGTCATGGCGCTTCGTCCACGTCACGAGTGCTGCGAACTCGTCGCCACCGAGGCGCCCTGCGTATGCGTTCAAGGGCAGGCTGGATGTCAGCCGATCAGCGAACTGCACGAGCACGGCATCACCGACGTCGTGTCCGAGGTGGTCGTTGACCTCTTTGAAGCCATCGAGATCCATCAACAGCAGTGCGCCGCCTGCCGGCGCGCCAACACCACCGTAGACGTCACCAAGATGTTCGGAAAACGAGCGACGATTGGCGAGCCCCGTCAGCGGGTCATGATGCGCCTCTTGAGCACGTTCTAGGGCTCGTCGCGTCGACGTGAACACGAGGATCGTGGTGATCCCGAGCAAGGGCACGAGCACCACACTGGAATCGATGCCGATCACCCAGATGGGAGCCAGAGACAGCAGCGATCCCACAGCCGTGAGTCTCAGTGCGAGCCCTCTTCTCAGCGAAGCGACGAAGCTGACCCGGCGCCGCATCGATGCCGAAACCTCCGTGATGACCGTGTCGAGCACCAATATGGCGACACCGGCGAGCACGATCGCGAGGGCCCAACGCCACGGGATTTTTTCGAATTGTGTGACGGGTCCACGCACGCTCATCGCGAACAGCACTAGACCACCTGTCGCTACGGACACCATCGTGCGGCTGAGGTGGAGCAACCAGACCCACGGCGGCTGCTGACGCGTTGCCGAATGGACCAGGTTGCCCAAAATCGCCACCCCGAGAGCGCTCGATGGCGAGCCGAGCAGCAACAGAGCGTAGGCATACATCGGGAGCAACGTCACCGTGTCGATCCTGTCGAGCGAGATCCACGTGCGGGGGGTTCCTTCACATATCACGAGGAGGCCGGCGATGACACCGAACATGGTCCAACTAAACGACGGATAGCCGACGGCAAACTCTGACCAGACCAATGCAAGCGACAGGACCGCCGCCAGCAACATGGTTGCAATCAACGCGAACAGCCCACCGAAACCTGCCCGAGGGGCCAGCTGAGAATCAGGCATCAGGATTCAAACCTCCATCACGCCCATCGGCAAGAAACCCCAGCATGGCGATACAAGACATCGTCAAGAACGTTGAGGCAAACCCGACGATCTCGACACCTGGCGGCTCAAGGTGACTTCGATTTTGGCGCCTCGACGGGGTACCTCCAAGCAGCGTCATTGAATCGCCGCTACAGCTTGTCGAAGGGGGTGGCGGAGCGAGCGAATCGGCTGGCCTCCATGCAGTCTGTGCTTGCAGGCCGCCGCTCGCGAGCATCAGCGTCACCGGATCGGGGCGGCGTCGACGGATTTCGCTCTGTCGGCGCGGCGCCGCCCGTCGGATTCGACAGCGATGATCGCTCAACCGTTCGAGTCGGCCTAGGATCGTGGAGTACGATTCGAGCGAATCGGTTCTGGTCTGATCATCACGATCAACGCCGACTCGCACAGATCACAGATTCTGAGAGGCGTTGGCAGCATCGATGGCTTATACATATTGCAACCAGTGCGGTCACCGGAATCCGCCCGAGAGCAGCTTCTGTTCGAGCTGCGGGTCACCTCTCGACCTGCTGGACGACAGAACTATTACGTTGACCGCCGTCGACCCGCTGCAGGATGCCCCCGGACCAGACGACGACTTGGTGATCCCGGTCGGCGAGTTGGCGAAAGGCGTAGGTGTTCTGATCGTACGGGCCGGTTCGCAGGCTGGTGCCCGGTTCCCGCTCGACAGTGACATCACGCGTCTCGGTCGCCATCCCGGTAGCGAGATCTCGCTCGATGACATCACGGTGTCGCGGCGGCACGCCGAGGTGCAGCGCACCGCCGAGGGGTATACGATCGCCGATTCCGGATCGCTGAACGGCACCTATGTCAACCAGGAGCGGGTCGAACGCACCATTCTGCGACACGGCGACGAGGTCCAGATCGGCAAGTTCCGACTGGTTTTCTTCGAGCGCGCCGATGGTTGACGTACACGACACGGGCTACCTATCGATTGGTGAAGTGCTCGGTTTGTTGCTTGAAGAGTTCCCTGACATCACGATCTCGAAGATCCGGTTTCTCGAGAGCCAAGGGCTGATCTCTCCCGAGCGCACGTCATCGGGCTATCGCAAGTTTTACGACCCAGATGTCGAACTGCTGCGTGTGATTCTGACCGAACAACGTACAAATTATCTGCCATTGCGGGTGATCAAGAACCGGCTTGCCTCAGGCGAAATCGACCCTACCGGCGAGCATCCACGCCCCAACGGCGACCAAGGTGCCACCGAATCCGTTGCGACCACGATTGTGACCGAGAGCGATACCACCACAGAGGTACCGGCCACCAGCATTCGAGCCCACCCGGCCGCTCGCCGTCAGCAACCGATCACCGAACTCGCCGACTCGTACGACGCCGTCGACACAACAGAGGTTGCATCGATGGGGTCGACCCAGCTCTTACCGACCGTCTTGCTCGACCGGGGCGAACTGTGTGGAATGACCGGGATGACCGACCCAGAGCTCACTCAGCTCGAAGAATTCGGCATCGTCTCCGCCGGTCGCACTAGCGGAACGCCGCTGTACGGCGCGGATGCAGTCGAGATCGCCAAGACCGCCTGTGAGTTTCTGAGGGCCGGCGTCGACGCCCGGCACCTGCGCAATTGGCGCACATCTGCCGAACGCGAGGCGTCACTTTATGAACAGCTGGTCACGCCCAAGTTCCGCCAGCGCAACCCCGAGGCCAGGGCGGCAGCTATGACCGAACTCAAGCGCCTCGACCAACTCGGCGCAAAGCTCAGGGCGGCGATGACCCGTCAGGCATTACGGCACCATTTCGAATCGTGACTGCCGCTCCGGCATGGATCCCAAGGCGACCGGTCGCGCCACCTGGCAGGGGAGTAGGGTGAGCTTGTGACGCCGATGGAACTGGTAGGGGTGCGGGTCGAGATTCCGGCGAACACCCCAATGGTGCTGCTTCAAGAGCAGGAGGGCCAGCAACGGTTGCTGCCGATCTACATCGGCACCCCTGAAGCCTCGGCGATCCATTACGCACTCGAGGGTACCGAGCCGCCGCGGCCGCTGACCCACGACCTATTCATGTCGGTGATCGGGGTTCTCGGCGCCTCACTCGACAGCGTGGTGATCACCGAGGTTCGCGAACACACGTACTACGCCGAGTTGCATCTCACCACGCCGACCGGCGAAAAGATCATGTCGTGTCGGCCCTCTGACGCGATCGCGTTGGCCGTGCGTTGCGAAGCACCAATCTTCGCATCGGATCAGTTGCTCGACGAGGTTGGCCAGATCCCTGAACCTGAACCAGAGGATCAGGCTGAGGGGATCATCGACGAGTTCAAGGACTTCATCGAGAACGTGAGCCCCGAGGATTTCGCAAGCTGACGATCGATTTGGCGTACCGCTGAAGAACAAATCTTGACGCCGCGCGCGCTGCCGCGTAAGCTCACAAGTCCGTAGTTACACCGGTGTACGAAACGTGTCACCGGCCGTCACTTCGAACTGGTTGGGGCAGGCAGCTGCACTCCGAACCGAACGAGTGCAGCACGACGAACAGAGGGTTGCGATGAGCGACGGCTACAGCGGGACACACGCGGCGAAAGTAGTTGGGATCACATATCGCCAGCTTGATTACTGGGCACGGACCGATCTGATTCGGCCGTCGCTCTCGGATGCATCGGGCAGTGGCAGTCGGCGTGCATACAGCTACAAGGATCTGCTCGAGCTGAGGGTGATCAAGACCCTAATCGACGCCGGCATCAAGCTCGAGTCGGTGCGCGACGTCTTCAGCTACCTCCGCCAACATGTCAGCACCGACATTTCCTCAGCCCACCTGGTGATCAACGGCAGTTCCGTCGTTCTGGCGCACGGTGACGAGCTGATCGACGTACTCGCCAACGGCCAGGGCGTGCTGAATGTCTTGTCGCTGGCCGGCGTGAAGAACGAGGTCGACGCCCAGCTTGTTCCGCTCGGGTACGACGTACCGGTCGCTCTGGCTCAGTAGCGATGACCAACAGATCGCCGCTCGATCTGGTCCACCGCCAACTCGGGGCCAAGATGGTTCCGTTCGGCGGCTGGGATATGCCACTCGAATACAGCGGCACGATCGACGAACACCTGGCTTGCAGGTCGGGCGCTGTGATGTTTGACGTCTCACATCTGGGCACTGTGCGCCTGTCGGGCGCGGATGCCTTCGATGTACTCCAGTCATCGCTGACAAACGACCTGAACAAGATTGAACCAGGCCGGGCGCAATACACGCATTTACTCGATGAGGCAGATGGCTCGGTGCTCGACGACATCATCGTTTGGTGGCATCCCGGCGAAGACTCGGTTTTCGATGTGATGCCGAACGCGTCGAATACGGACCGGGTCACCGATGCGATAGGTGGCACCGACATCACGGCCACCCGAGCCGTGATCGCGGTACAGGGCCCCGATGCTCGCGAGCTCGTGGGCGGCGTGTTTGCCGAGGCTTCTGCCGTGGGCCGTTTCAAGGTTGGCCTATGCACATGGAACGACATGCCGGTCGTCGTGGCAGGCACTGGCTATACCGGCGAGCCCGGAATAGAGATCGCCGTCCCTTCTGATGCGGCTCCATCATTGTGGGAGGCGCTCGCCGGCGCCGGCATTCGGCCTGCCGGATTGGGCGCACGCGACACGTTGCGCCTCGAGGCCGGATTGCCGCTACACGGGCACGAACTTGGGCCGGGGATCACACCCCTGCAGGCTGGTCTGTCGTGGGTCGTTGCCTTCGACAAGCCAGCATTCCGTGGACGCCAGGCACTGCTTGACGAACGTGAACGTGGGCTTCATCGTCGGTTGCGTGGCGTCACAACCGCCGGGCGTCGCCCTCCCCGCACGGGTTGTGCCGTGTTTGCCGGCGATGCCAAGGTGGGCTCGGTCACGTCGGGCAACTTCTCGCCGATCCTCGAACACGGAATCGCCCTCGCCTTCGTCGATCCAGCCATCGCTCTAGGCGACTCGGTCGAAATCGACGTGCGCGGCTCACGCCTGGCCGGCACCGTGGTGAAGTTGCCCTTCGTCTGACCTAGGCGCTACTTGGCCGTCGTCTTCTTGGCCGTCGTCTTCTTGGCCGTCGTCTTCTTGGCAGGGGCCTTCTTGGCAGGGGCCTTCTTGGCAGGGGCCTTCTTGGCAGCAGCTGTGTCGGTGGTGGTACCGGCCTTGGTAGGTGGCACCGCAGTGGTTGGAGTTGTTCGCGAGCCACCCGTACCAGGCATTCTGAAGCCCCCGAACAGGCCGCCGGCGTTCTCGGCGAACGCCGTGAGAGGACCCAATCGTCTTGACATCTCGCCGATCGCACCCATGAAATCGCCAAGTTGATTCGGAAGCGTGGCAAACGCCGGTGAGCTGAGTGCTTCGATCACTCGCTCGAGGTTCGGAGCGGCCGCTCGCACCGGCGCTTCGAGTAACTGCGACATCTCATCGGCAGCCCTCACCGAGCGTGTGATCTGCGGCATCATGGCGCGGATCGGCTCCTCGATGTCACCGATCAAGGCGTTCACGCGGGTTGCCGCCTCGTTGAGGTTCTCCATCGTGCGATTGAGGTTTTCTATGGCTTTCAGAAGTTCGTCGGCACCGCGTCGCATCTGATCGAACGTACGGATTCCGCCCGCTAACGGTGCTGCCAGGAGGCTGATCACATCGGCCAGGCCATCAGATCGTGCGGAATCGTCGTTCATCACAGCCAGGTTAGGGGACAGGGTGGCTGGCGTCGTGCTTCGTGCGATCGTGGTTAGCCGATGGCTAACCGCCAGGTGCCATCGAGGTGCTGGTCGAGGTGCTCGTCGAAGTGCTCATCGAAGTGCTCGTCGAAGTGCTCGTCGAAGTGCTCGTCGAAGTGCTCGTCGAAGTGCTCGTCGAAGT
>CALFRK010000071.1 GCA_937919625.1 uncultured Ilumatobacter sp. | reverse complement strand
CGTCGGCTGGCTCGTCGGCTGGCTCGTCGGCTGGCTCGTCGGCTGGCTCGTCGGCATCCGCCGGCTCGTCGGCTGGCTCGTCAGCTGGTTCGTCTGCGGGTTGATCGGCTGGCTCATCGGTTGCATCGTCGTCGCCGCCACAGGCAGCTGCAACGAGTGACAACCCAACGGCCAAAGCGATGATCCGCTTGGTACGCCTCGTGTTAATCACGTAGGTCCTCCTCATATTTGGGCAGAGGGAGGTGTGTGCTGAAGTCGACATTGCCCCAATGCGTGTTCACGCTGCGGTGTCATGTCGGCTCTCAGCGCCCCAATCGTCCTCCCCGATCGAAACGGGCGAGTACGACCATACCAGGTCCCGTACCGAAGGGTAAGGGCATCTACAAAATCTTTGGATTCGGTGTTCCGGCGATCAGCCGGCGGCGAACTGAACGATCCGAGAGAATTCGTCGGGATCGAGGCTGGCACCGCCGACCAGCGCCCCATCGACATCGGGTTGGCGCATCAGCTCCTCGGTCGTTCCGGCCTTGACCGAGCCGCCGTACTGGATCCGCACGGCGTCGGCCGCCTCGACGCCGAACTGGGTGCCGACAGCACCACGGATCGCCCGACACACAGTTTGGGCGTCGTCGGAAGTCGCCGTCATTCCCGTGCCGATCGCCCAGATCGGTTCGTAAGCGATCACCATCGATGCCACCTGGTCGGCCTTCAACTTGGCGAGCCCGGCGGCAACCTGTGTCAGTACTTTGGCCTCGGTTTCTCCGGCTTCGCGCTCGTCGAGCGACTCTCCACAGCACATGATCGGTGTCATGCCGTACTTGAAGATCGCGTGCACCTTACGGTTGACCATCTCGTCGGTCTCGCCGAACACGTCGCGGCGCTCGCTGTGGCCGCACACGACCAGCTTCACATCGAGCTTGGCCAGAAAGGCGGGAGAGATCTCGCCGGTGAGGGCGCCCTTCTCCTCCCAATGGCAGTGTTGGGCGCCCAACAGCAAGTCGAGGTCGTCGGCGTCGATCACGGTCTGCACGCTGCGGATGTCGGTGAACGGCGGGTGGACGCTGACGTCGACCTTCTTGAAGACCTCCTTGGGAATTGAGTAGTGCAGCTTTTGCACCGTCTGGATCGCCTCGAAGTGATTGAGGTTCATCTTCCAGTTACCGGAGATGATCGGTTTGCGGCTAATTGGCATTGGGGGCTCCTCTCAGAGCGGCTAGGCCGGGCAGGTCGCCCAGCTCCAGCAGTTCGAGGCTCGCTCCCCCGCCCGTCGAGACGTGATCGACGTCGTCGTCGAGGTGGAACTGAGCGAGCGCAGCGGCCGAATCGCCGCCGCCGACGACGGTGAACGCCTTCGTGTCTGCCATCGCCTGGGCGACGGTGCGGGTGCCGGCTGCAAACCGGTCGTCTTCGAACATGCCCATCGGGCCGTTCCAGAACACCATCCTGGCGTCCATGATCACATCGGTGAAAGCGGCCGCCGAACCCGGCCCGATGTCGAACCCCTTTGCCCCGTCGGGCAGATACGTGCCCCAGGTGGCGAAGTTGCCGGCGGCGTCGAGGCCCACCAAGTCGTCAGGCAGATGGATCTTGTCGCCGCTGGCCGCCAGGATCCGGGCGCAGACGTCGACCTGGTCGGGTTCGAACAGCGAGTCGCCGATCGACTTGCCCTGGGCGGCGAAGAACGTGAAACACATTGCCCCACCGATCACCAGCGAATCGACCACGTCGAGTAAAGCCTCGACGACCCCAAGCTTGTCGGAGACCTTGGCGCCGCCGAGCACGGCCACGAATGGACGCTTGGGCCGATCGCGTACGCCGAGCAGAACGTCGACCTCTTTTTCGAGCAGCCGACCCATCGCCGACGGCAGTGTCTTGGCTGGCCCGACGATCGAGGCGTGCTGGCGATGTGAGGCACCGAAGGCGTCGTTGACATACAGTTCGACGCCCTGGATCAACTTGGCGACGAACTCATCATCGTTGTTGGTCTCGCCGGCATTGAACCGAAGGTTCTCCATCAGTTCGACGCCCGGTGCCAGCACGGCCAGCCGAACCCGTACCGGGTCCATCGAGTACTTCGGATCGGGCCCGCCCTTCGGACGTCCGAGATGGCTAGCACACACGACCTCAGCGCCGCGTTCGGTCAACCATTTGATCGTCGGCAAGGCGGCCCGGATCCGGAAGTCGTCGACGATGGTGACGGTGTCACCGTCATAGTTGAGCGGGACATTGAAGTCGGTTCGCACCAACACCCGTTTGCCGGCGACGTCTCCGAGATCCTCCAGCGTGGGAATCCCGTTGATCATCTGCTGCCTCAGCGCTTCTTGGCGACGTAGGTGACGAGATCGACAAGGCGGTTGGAGTAGCCCCACTCGTTGTCGTACCACGAGCACACCTTGACGAGCTTGCCCTGCGACATCGTCATTCCGGCGTCGAAGATTGACGAGTGCGGATCGTTGACGATGTCGCTCGACACGATCGGATCCTCCGTGTACTTCAAGATGCCCTTGAGATCGCCCTTCGATGCGGCGGCCTTGAAGGCGGCGTTGATCTCGTCGACGGATGCGACCTTCTTGAGGTTGGTCGTGAAGTCGGTGATCGAGCCGGTGGGCACCGGCACACGGAACGACGTGCCGTCGAGCTTGCCCTTCATCGACTGCAGCACGAGGCTGGTCGCCCGCGCCGCGCCAGTGCCGGTCGGGATGATATTGATCGCCGCCCCACGCGCGCGGCGCAGATCGCTGTGAGGGCCATCGACGAGCTGCTGGTCGCCGGTGTAGGCGTGGATCGTGGTCATCAGACCGTTCTCGATACCAAACGCATCATCGAGCACCTTCACCATCGGCACAAAACAGTTGGTGGTGCAGCTGGCGTTCGAGATGACCTGGTGCTTCTTGGGGTTGTAGTCCTTGTGATTGACGCCGTATACGACGGTGAGGTCGGCGCCATTCGAGGGGGCTGAAACGATCACGCGAGGAGCGCCGGCCTCGATGTGCAACGCCGCTTTGTCACGGGCGGTGAAGAAACCGGTCGACTCGATCACCACGTCGACGCCGAGCTCGCCCCACGGGAGATCGGCGGGGTTGCGCTCGGACAACACGCGAAGGGTGTCGTTGCCAACCCGGATACCCGTCTTGGTGGCCCGGATGCTTTGCGGAAGCACACCCATCACCGAGTCGTACTTGAGAAGGTGTGCCATCGTGTCGAGCGACCCGAGGTCATTCACCGCCACGAAGTCGATATCTGCGCCACGCTGTTTTGCCGCGCGGAAGAAATTTCGGCCAATCCGGCCAAAACCGTTGATGCCAACTCGCACCGTCATGAGGTGTCCTTTCAAAGGAAGGGTCGTGTCGGGCGCCCAGTCGGGAGCCGCGTACTTCCTGGTTATCGCCCACCGACACTAGTTCCACGCGCGATCGGCCGTAACTCAAAAAAAGATCACCGAAAGTAGGGTCCGGGACAGAGCGCATTCCCCGATCGGGACCTGGGGGCCTGATTCGCAGTCGTGTCTTGGCTGGTCGGCCCGGATCGACTCGGATCGGCTGGTCAGCGAGGGCCGCCGACATCGCGATGCGACGTGCGGGCGGCGATGCCACGGGCGGCGAACCGGCGGGCAAGTTCTTCGGTGATCGCTACCGAGCGATGGCGGCCGCCGGTGCATCCGATGGCAATCGTCAGGTATGAACGGCCCTCGGATTGATAACTGGGCAACACATCGACCAACATCAACTCGAAGTTGTCGAGGAACGACGACGTGGCGCCGCGTTCGAGTACGTAGTCGCGGACTTTCGGGTCATGACCGGTGAGCGGGCGCAGATCTTCGACCCAGTGCGGATTGGGGAGAAACCGAACGTCCATCACGATGTCGGCATCGAGCGGAAGACCGTGTTTGAACCCGAAGCTCTCGACGGCGATTTGCAACTGGTGATGGTCGACGGATTCGAAAGCGCTGACCAACCGCTTCTTGAGTTGGTGAACGTTGAGATCGCTCGTGTCGATCACCAGATCGGCCTGGTCCTTCACCTGGCGCAGTAGGTGTCGCTCGTGTTCGATCGCCTCGAGCAGCCCTCCCGTCTCGTCGGTGAACGGGTGCTTGCGACGGGTGGCGTCATAGCGTTGGACCAGCACTGGCGTCGATGCATCGAGAAACAGCACCGTCACGTCGTGGCCCTCCGACCGCATGCGGGCGACCGCCGGAAGCACGTTGTCGTGGGTACGTCCCGACACCAGCGCCAACCGATCGATGCCGCCACCGGGTTGAGCGGCGAGCTCGACGATCTTCGGAAGCAACGACGTGGGCAAATTGTCGACGACGTAGAAACCGAGATCTTCCAGAACGGCGGCGGCCCCTGACCGTCCGGCGCCCGACATCCCGGTGATCAAGACGATTGCGGCCACGACGTCACACTACTGACGTCAGATGTCGACGTCGTTGCGCAAGCGGAGATACATCAAGCGCGGGATCGTGGCCGCTTCGAAGTACTCGGGCGCCCGCTCGAGAAACCCCGCCGGCGGCGCCGGCTCGAGCATGCGCTCGAGCGTGAGCCCGCGCTCGGTCAGGGCGTTGAGGTAGCGCGACAAAGGTCGGTGGATGAACCGGATGTACACACCGAGTTCTACCTGCTCGATCGATTCGCTTTCGACGAGATACGGACCGATCCGCCAATACTGCTCGGGTGGGTCGATCATGTGGTCGTCGATCCAGCCCGACCCGGGTGTTTGCAGCAACGGATGATTGAGGAAAAAGCAGAAGCGGCCGCCCGGCTTGGTGACGCGGGCGACCTCAGCGATCGCGGCGTCGACGGCGTCGATGTGTTCGAACACCAGACAGGCGACGGTGGCGTCGAAACTGGCGTCGGCGAATGGCAACTGGTCGGCCGTCGCCCGCAGGTAACCGGGGCCACCACCCCGTTTGTGGGCCACGCTGATCTGATTCCACGTCGGGTCGATACCTGTGACGTGTGCGCCGCGGGCCGCCATCATCCGACTGATTTGGCCGTCGCCACAGCCAATATCAAGAATCGAATCAGCGCCATCAAGCTCAGCCGCTGCCAGCGGCAGAATCTGCTCTTCGTATTCAGGATCGGCGCCATCGGTGAAACCGTCGATCCACCAACTGGCATGGTCTTCCCACAAATCGCGCGATGGATCCCGGATGAGGTCAGGGTCCGACTCGCTGCTCACGGTGTCGCAGGTTACGGTCGGCTACGTGAAGTTCTCTGTCTGGCCAAACATGAGCCACCAGCCTTGCGAGGTGCTCGATACCGCGCGGTGGGCCGAAGCCACCGGATGGCACGGCATCTGGTATGCCGACCACTACATGCCGAACACGGGCAGCGAGTCCTTCGAGCCCGGCGATACACACGAGTGTTGGGCGATGCTCCCGGCGCTCGCCGCCGTGACCGAAAGGGTGAGGATCGGTTCGCTGGTCGCTCCCACGTCGGTACATCATCCAGCGGTACTCGCCAACCGAGCGGCAACGATCGACCACATCTCGAACGGGCGGATGGTGCTCGGCCTCGGCGCCGGCTGGCAAATCAACGAACACCGTGCCTACGGCATCGAACTCGAGCCGCCGAAACAGCGAGTCGACCGTTTCGACGAGGCGATCCAGATCGTCCGATCGCTGCTCGGCAACAACCGCACCACGTTTGCCGGCTCGGTGTACACGATCAGCGATGCTCCCTGCGACCCCGCTCCGATCCAGTCACCGCTGCCGATCCTGGTCGGCACCGGCAGCCCCCGGATGCTTCGGATCACAGCCCGCCATGCCGACGAGTGGAACACGTGGGGCGATGTCTCTACGGCCGGCGATCGACACACCCTTTTCACCGCAGCGTGCGAGTCGGTCGAGCGCGATCCTGCTTCGATGTGGACCTCGGTGCAGGCTGTGGTAGTGCTGTCCGACGACGACGAGGACGTCGAGGGTGCGCTCGCCGGCCCGTTCGGTAATCGGGTGATCGCCGGCAACGCCGCCAAGATCGTCGACGAGATGGGCGGCTACGCCGAAGTCGGCTTCGACGAGTTCATCGTGCCCGACTGGAACCTCGGCGCCACGCCCGAGAAACGCCGTGAGTCGCTGGAGCGAATCCAATCCGAGGTCGTTAGTCAGCTCGTCTGATCAGCTTGGTTGGTCAGGGTGAAACTTGTCATAGACGGATTGCGCTACAGCATTCGGGAGGAAGCTGAGTGCCTGTAGATCGTCGAGTTCGGCGCGCTTCACGGCGTTGACACCGCCGAGCGCCTTCACGAGTTGCTTCTTGCGGGCCTCGCCCAATCCACGAATCCCGTCGAGCGAGCTCGCCGTCATCCGCTTCGACCGTCGCTCGCGATGAAACGAGTTGGCGAACCGGTGTGCCTCGTCGCGAATCCGCTGCAACATGAACAGTGCCTCGCTGCCACGTTGGATCTCGACCGGTGACGACCGTCCCGGCACGTACACCTCTTCGAATCGTTTCGCCAGACCCGCGACCGGGATCTGATCGCCGAGGCCGAGTCGGTCGACGACTCGCTTGGCGACGCCCATTTGACCCTTGCCGCCATCGACCATGAGTAGTTGTGGCGGGTAGGCGAACTTGCTGGGCCTATCTCCCGACTCACCGATCGTACGATCGCGCTGCTCGATGTATGCCTGCAATCGACGCGTCAACACCTCCTCCATCGCGGCGTAGTCGTCGTTGCCCTCGACATGAACCTTGAAGCGGCGGTACTCACGCTTGTTGGGTAGTCCGTCCTCGAGCACGACCATCGAGCCGACATAGTCGGTGCCCTGCAGGTGCGCCATGTCGTAACACTCGATACGGAGTGGCGCCTCAGGCAATTCGAGCACGTGTTGCAACTCGGTCAACGCACGCGAGCGCGTGTTGTGGTCGGAGGCGCGTTTCATACGATGACGGGTGAACTGCTCGCCGGCGTTTTTCTCAACGGTCTCCATCAGCGCCCGCTTGTCGCCACGCTGGGGCACTCTGATCTGCACACGCGACCCGCGCATGTAGCTGAGCCACTCCTCGTACGTGCCGACGTGATCAGGCTCGTAGGGCACCAGCACCTGCTTCGGGTACCCGGTGACCGGTTCGTCGCCGTAGACCGATTCGAGGATGCGGTCCACCAACTTGCCGGGCGTCAATTCCTCGACCTTGTCGAGCACAAACCCCTTGCGTCCGACGACACGGCCCTTACGAACGAAGAACATCTGTACCGACGCTTCGAGTTCGTCATCGGCGATCCCGATCACGTCGATGTCCTCGCTTTTCTCGGCAACCATCTGCTGCTTCTCAACAGCCTTACGAACAGCCATCAGTCGATCGCGCAAGCGGGCGGCCTTCTCGAACTCGAGCTCGGTCGCAGCGAGTTTCATCTCCGACTCGAGCCGATCGATGATCTCGTCGGTGTCACCGGCCAGGAAGTCGCACAGTTCGCGAACGAGTTCGCGATACGGCGTCTCCTCGATTTCGCCGACGCACGGACCAGCGCATTTCTCGATGTGGAACAGGAGGCACGGACGGCCGAGCCGCTGGTGCTGGCTGAACTTGGCGGCGCTGCAAGTTCGGATCGGGAAGCTGCGCAACAGCAGGTCGAGCGTGTCGCGGATCGCGTAAGCATGGGCATACGGACCGAAGTAGCGCGTGCCCTTGCGCTTGTGCCCTCGCATCACCGTTGCCCTTGGCCATTGCTCGTCGACCGTGACCGCCAGGAACGGATACGACTTGTCATCGCGGAGGCGAACGTTGAACCGGGGCTGATGCCGCTTGATCAACGAGTACTCGAGGATCAACGCCTCGACCTCATTGCGCACGATCGTCCATTCGACCGACTCGGCGGTCTCGACCATCTGACGGGTCCGCGGATGCAGGTTGTGAGGCGCCTGGAAGTAGTTCGAGAGACGTTGGCGAAGGTTCGACGCCTTGCCGACATAGATCACTTGGCCGTGAGCATCCTTGAACTGGTACGAGCCGGGATCCTCCGGAATTGTTCCTGCCGCGGGTCGACGCACCATGTCGTGCTCAGGCTACGACGATCCGGCCAGGTACGGTGAGACCGTGGCCAACCGATTCCAGTTCGCCCTACCCAATCCTCGCCAACGTGACGGCTGGACGCGGGTCGGCAACCTCGACCTCACTACCACTGCCCTGCTCGTCATCGGCGGAGTCGCCTCGATGTTCTTGTGGGCGATCAGTAAGTCCGCCGTGTACCGGCTGATGTACCACCCGATCCCGGTCCGAAACGGCGAGATCTGGCGGCTCGTTATGTGGCCATTGGCCAATCCGCCGACCGAGATCTGGGTCGTGATCACGCTCGCCTTCTTCTGGTTCATCGGTCATGCCGTCGAAGATTTGGTCGGCCGCAACCGATACCTCGGTCTGCTACTTGCGGTCACCGTCGTGCCGGCCGCATTTATTACGCTGCTGCCCACCAACGGCTTTCCCACCGGTTTCACGTTCGGTCTCAACCTCTTGGCCTCGGTGATGTTCGTGATCTTTGCCGTGCAACACCCGTCACAACCGTTTTTCTTCGGAATTCCGGCGTGGGTTCTGGCAGCGGTGTTCGTTGGTATCGACGTGCTCCGACTCACGGGCGACCGGTTGTGGGGCACGTTGCTCTTGACCCTCACGGCGATCGCGCTCGGCGTCGTGATCATTCGCCAATGGGGTTTCGCCGAGCGACTCGCCTTCATTCCGCAGTTCGCCGGGGGCGGCCCGTCACCACGCCGGGGCCGCTCATCGGCCAAGCGATCACGCCGGGGCAGTACCAACAAGGTAATCGATGGGCCGTGGGGTTCGCCTGCCGGATCCGGATCCGGATCCGGGCCGAATACCATCGCCGCTCAACACGAGCTCGATCTGCTGCTCGACAAGATCTCGGCGGAGGGCCTAGGTTCGCTGACAGCCACCGAAAAGCAACGACTCAACGAGCTGTCCAAGCGGCTTCGCTGAACGCAGCAGCTATCACATCGTCCTCCGACTCCGGTTCACCTCGTGTTCTTGTCAACTCACGTCAGAACTGGCTAAAGACACCAGGTTGTCGGGCCGATAGGGGGACATGAGCATCGCTACGGCACCCGTATCGCCATTTGAGCAACTGACCGCCCGCTCAGGCGACGAGCTCGCCGCAACGGCACTGGCAACCGCCGCGCAGGCGGGCGAAGATCAGCGACTTGGCTCGCTCGTCGTCGTGGTCCACCCTGAACGCGATGATCACCGCGTACTGGCAGCCAGCGGTATCGGTGTCCTGCGAGCGGCGGTATCGGTGGCGGTCGCTGCCGGCAACGACCGTTTGTGGTCCGACGCCCCGGTGAACGACACGATCGAGCATACGGTTCGCTCGCTCCCAGAGGTCATCCGAGCTGCCGCTGAGGCAAGCCATGTCGTCGCGACACACACCGGAACCGTTCGAGTCGACGACCGCATCGAGGCTGTCGCGATCTGGTTCGAATCCGCCACGGGCGTGGCCTCCGCCGCGCAACGCCGCAGCACCCTCGACCAACTCGCCGCCGCCGCCGACCGCGACGCCGAACGGAGCACACAGGTGGCCGCCGACGAAGCTGCGGCCGCCGTGTTGGCAGGCGGCGAACCGGCTCAGGCCGGCTCAGGCTCTGGGTCGCGTCAGTTCGACCCGACCGATCCCGACCTCGATCCGGTAACAGGGGTCGCCAACCGCGAGCGATTCGAACGTGCACTCGAGCAGTACGACTCGGATCAGGCGGCGCTGGTGATCATCGATATCGACTATCTCAACCAACTCGCCGACGACTTTGATAGCGAGATCGCCAACAAGATCTTGCTCGAGATCGCAGACCGGCTCGTCAACGATTGCCGCAAGCTGGATCTGATCGCCCGGATCGACGCTGACACGTTTTGTGTGCTGTACAACGAGGTCGACCGAGCGACGGCGCTCCAAATCTCGAAACGACTGTCGATAAAGATCGCCGAGCCGCTGTCGACCCCCGACGGGCCAGAGGTGATCATGGCCACGATCGCCCTTGCCCACCAGTTCGGGTTGGTCGACACCGACGAGCTGCTGCGATCGGCAACCGACGCACTGATTTCGGGAAAGAAGACGGGCCACGGGGGGCTTTTCCTCGGATCCTGAGCGAGACACAACCCATCGATATGACCGGCAGAATGATGATCACCGAAACCAGGCTCGACCCGGCGTTTGTGTTGGCAAACCTTCGACCGCTCGTTCTCGTGATCGAGCGCGACGGCACCATCTCCGAGGCGTACGGAGCGATCGACGGAGTAGCCGGCTATCGCACCGACGAATTCGTCGGACGCCAGGCGCTCGACTTTGTCTCCGCCGCCGACCGACTCGAACTGATACACGTCTTTCTGCCCAATCGCAGACACATCTCGGTGCCGAACCCGTCACCATTTCCAGTTCGGATCATCGGGCCCAACGGCCAACGTGAACTGGTCGATGTGCTGCCCCGCTGGGCCGACGGCCGGATCCGCAAGTTGATGCTGACGATCATGCCCCGCCGCGACTTCCCGACGCCGATCCGCGTGCTCGATCTGCTGATCGACGGCGCCTCGCTCGAGACGGTGCTGAGCGCACTCGTGACGCACCAGGTGCAGACCACCCACGAGGCACGGATCGACCCGCACATCGTTTTGCGGCCCGAGCGTGCCGATCGGGTAATCATCAGCTCGCAGCGGAACCGGATCGCTGACGCCTTGCAGACCTTGGTCGATTCGCACAACGATCGGTTGTGGCGCAACGTGACCAGCGGGGCCACGCTCCAGTACGAGATCAGCCAACTCCCTGCGATCCTGCGGATATTGGCGGAACTCGAAGGCTTTACCTCGTGCACTGTTACCCGGATCGACATCGACGGCCATCTCGAATCCGTGATGGTGTCGATGATCGCCGATCCGACCGGAGCGGCGATGTTCGGCAACGTCGCCATCAACCAGCGCGAGCTCGTGCGAATCGTGCGCCACACCGTACGACGCGATGTCACCGATCGCTCACTGCGGGCGGCCGCCTCAGAGGACTCGCTGACGGGACTAGCCAACCGTGGTCGCTTCGACCAGGTCCTGAGTTCATTCGACGGTCGCGACGCGACCCTGCTGTTCATCGACCTCGACCATTTCAAGTCGATCAATGATCACTTCGGACACAGCATCGGCGACCAGGTGTTGATCCAGGTCGCCTGCCGCCTACGAAGTGCCTGCCGCCCGGGCGACGTGATCGCCCGAATCGGCGGCGACGAGTTCGCTGTTTTGCTTACCGACACCGACGAGCTGACAGCCCGCTCTATCTCGGAGCGCCTGATGGAGGAAATCGCCAGACCGCTCCCCGATCATCTCGGGCCGAAGTCGATCTCGGCCAGTATCGGGTTTGCCCGGCAAAACAGCCCGACCAACCCCGCCGGCTTGTTGCATGCCGCCGATCGAGCGATGTTGAGCGGCAAACGATCTGGACGGGCCACGATCGTCGTCGGCGACTGAGACGGCTACGCCCCGCTACGCAGTGGCAGCGATACCGGCGCGGCCCATGCGCGCCTGGGTCAACCAGGCGTACACCAGCATTGCAGCCGCCAGCGCGGTCGCTGCGTCGGCCAGGATGTGGTAGCCGGCCGCTTCCTTCACGAAGCCCGATCCGAAGGCGGCCACCGCACCGCACAGACTAAGTGTTAGATCGCCCGTGCCTTGGGCTTCGACACGCGCCCTGTGCGGCACCGAAGTGGTGAGCAATGTGGTACCGCCGATCAGCCCCAGGTTCCAACCGAGTCCGAGCAAGAACAAACCGATGAAAATCATCGCTGGCACGTAACCGGCGATGACGGCCGCAACCGTGCCCGATCCCAGCACGATCGCTCCGAGCTGGATCGCCCGAACGGCACCGGCCCGATCGACGAATCGGCCGACCATTGGCGCCAGACCGAACATCCCGAGAATATGAACGGCGATGACGAGCGCCGAGAGATCCCCTTGGGCGTGATCCTTCATGTGAGGCGGGGTCATCGTCATCACGCCGACCATCGCAGCCTGCGAGCCGGCCATCGCCACAATCCCGAGCATGGCGCCAGGTGACGAGCGAATTACCGAGTAGGAACGACGAACCTGGGCGATTGGCTTGGCACGTTCGGCATGCGGATCGGTGCCACCGACGAGAACCAGTGGGTCGGGACGCAGCATCGTCGCATAAGCGATCGCACCCAACAGAAACAGGGCACTGGCGAAGAGATACGGCCCGATGAACTCATCGAGCCCCAACCATTCGCCAAAGTCCTTCTCCAACGGTGTGAAGACCGGCCCGAAAACGGCACCGAGTGTGCCGATCCAGACGATCGCCCCAATCGCCCGAGCCTTATCGAACTCGTGAGCGAGGTCGGCCGCGACATACCGGGCCTGCAGGGTTGCCGCCTGGCCCGACCCGAAGACGAACATGCCGACGATGAACAACGGAAACCACCGCAGCTGGCCTCCTGTGGCGGCGATCGCTGCGCCAACGCTGCCAGATGCGAGCGCCAGCACCAGCCCTGGTCGCCGACCGCGACGCCGCATGTAGGCGCTCAACGGAACCGCGATGACTGCCGCACCAAGCGTGAACGCGGCGCTGCCCAATCCAGCCAATCGATCGTTGCCGAGCATGTCGGATGCCAACAGACTGACAACAGCAGCGGATCCAGCCGCCGCTGCCTGCCCCGGTACGACGGCCAGCCGGATCACGTTCAGTGTGCGGCGCTGCTGATCCTGGTACTCGTCCATCGACGGGTGCGTCGCTTCGACAGTGCTCACCACGACACTCTTGCAGGATTGGTCCGAACAACTTTGGTCAGGTACCGAAACACATCGATTTCAAGCGGCTCCGCTCGGCGCCAAAAGGCGGCGCAGATAGCGCCCTGTGTGACTGGCCTCGATCGTTGCCACGTGTTCGGGCGGGCCTTCGGCGATTACCAACCCGCCCCCGGTGCCGCCCTCGGGCCCCAGATCGATCAGCCAGTCGGCGGTCTTGATGACATCGAGGTTGTGCTCGATCACCAACACCGTATTGCCCTGGTCGACGAGCCGTGACAGAACCGTCAACAGACGACGGACGTCGTCGAAGTGCAGGCCGGTGGTCGGCTCGTCAAGTAGATAAATCGTGTGGCCGGTGGACCGCTTGGCCAGTTCGGCCGCCAGCTTGACGCGCTGCGCCTCGCCGCCCGACAACGTCGGCGCAGACTGGCCGAGCCGCACGTAACCCAAACCAACATCCATCAAGGTGTTCATGTACCTAAAGATCGGGGGTTGATTGGCGAAGAAGTTGACCGCTTCGGCGATCGGCATATCGAGCACATCGGCAATGTTTTTACCCTTGAACTCGATGTCGAGGGTGTCACGGTTGTAACGGGCGCCCTTGCATACCTCGCACGGCACATACACGTCGGGCAGGAAGTGCATCTCGATCTTGATCGTGCCGTCGCCGGCGCACCCCTCGCAGCGGCCGCCCTTGACGTTGAACGAGAAACGTCCAGGCATGTAGCCGCGTACCTTCGCCTCGTTGGTGCTCGCGAACAGCTTGCGGATGTTGTCGAACACACCCGTGTATGTGGCCGGGTTCGACCTCGGCGTGCGGCCGATCGGCGACTGGTCCATGTCGATCACCTTGTCGAGGAACTCGATGCCGTCAATCTTCTTGTGTTTGCCAGCTGGGGTCTTCGATTTATAGATCCGCTGCATCAGCACGGGCAGCAGAATGTCGCGCACCAAGGTTGACTTGCCCGAGCCCGATACACCGGTGACCGCTACGAAACAACCGAGCGGGATGTCGACCTGGATGTCCTGCAGGTTGTGCTCACGGGCACCGTGCACAGTGACCTTCTCGAGCTTCGGCGGGCGACGCTCGGCAGGAATTGGAATCGACTTCTTGCCGGAGAGGTACTGGCCTGTTATCGATTCTTTGACCCTCATAACGCCCTTGAACGGGCCGCTGTAAACGACCTCGCCACCGTGCTCGCCGGCGCCGGGACCGATGTCGACAATCCAGTCACTCTCGCGGATCGTCTCTTCATCGTGTTCGACCACGATCACCGTGTTGCCGAGGTCGCGCAAGCGGGTGAGCGTGTCGATCAGTCGACGGTTGTCTCGCTGGTGCAGACCGATCGACGGCTCGTCGAGCACGTACAGGGTGCCCACGAGCCCAGACCCGATCTGGCTGGCGAGACGGATCCGTTGCGCCTCGCCACCCGCCAGCGTGCCGGCCGAACGCGAAAGCGTGAGGTAGTCGAGGCCGACGTCCAGCAGAAAGCCGAGGCGGGCGTTCACTTCTTTTGTCACTCGTTCAGCGATCAGTCGGTCGCGCTCGCTGAGCTGGAGCGCCGCCAGGAACTTGGCCGACTCGCCGATCGACATCTCGCACACTTCGGAGATGTTCTTGTCGCCCACCGTGATCGCCAGCGTGTACGGCTTTAGTCGCGCCCCGCCACATGCACCACACGGAACCAACCGCATGTAGCCCTCGTACTGCTCGCGCGACCAGTCGCTCTCGGCACCCTCATGGCGCCGCTTTATCCATGGAATCACACCCTCGTACTCGGTCGAGTACTGGCGACTTCGCCCGTAACGGTTCTTGTATTTGACGGTCAACTTGCCGCCGACGCCATGCAGCACGACCTTCTGCTGCTTGGCGTTGAGGTTGTCCCAGGGGGCGTCGAGGTCGATCTCGTGCACGTTGGCAACCGACTCGAGCATGCGCGTGAAGTACTGCGTATGGGCACTGCGCCAGGGAGCGATCGCGCCGGCGTTGAGCGATGCGTCCGGGTCGGGGATGACGAGCTCGGGGTCGACCTCGAATGTGGTACCGAGGCCGTCACACTTCGTACACGCCCCGTACGGCGAGTTGAACGAGAAGTTGCGAGGTGCCGGCTCTTCATAGCTCTCGCCGCACTTTGGACAGGCAAGGTGCTGGCTGAACGTGAGTGTTTCGGGCTGGGGCTCGCCCTCGCGGGCGATCAGTTCGACCTCGGCGACACCGTCGGCCAGCTGCAACGCCGTCTCGAGCGAATCGGTGAGGCGTCGTTCGAGACCCGCTCTCAGCACCAGACGATCTACGACGATCTCGATCTTGTGCTGCTCGTACCGTGCAAGCCGCTCGTCGCGTTGGAGAAACTCGTCGATGATCACGGTCTCGCCGTCGATCCGGGCCCGCACGTAGCCCTGCCCGCTGAGGTCGGCCAGCAGTGTGTCGTACTCGCCCTTGCGGCCTCGCACCACCGGGGCCAACACCTGAAACCGAGTGCCCTCATCGAGTTCGAGAATTCGGTCGACGATCTGCTGAGGGGTTTGACGTTGCAACCGGGTGCCGTCTTTAGGGCAATGTTGGACGCCGACCCTGGCGTACAACAAACGTAGATAGTCGTAGACCTCGGTGATCGTGCCGACCGTCGAGCGTGGGTTGCGACTGCCCGACTTCTGATCGATTGAGATCGCCGGCGAGAGACCCTCGATGACATCGACATCGGGCTTGTCCATTTGTCCCAGGAACTGCCGAGCGTACGAACTGAGCGACTCGACGTAGCGACGCTGACCTTCGGCATAGATCGTGTCGAACGCCAGGCTCGACTTGCCCGACCCCGACAACCCCGTGAACACGATCAGCTTGTCGCGAGGCAGTTCGACGTTGATGTTTTTGAGATTATGTTCGCGGGCGCCGCGGACATCGATGATTGGTCCGGGCGGCCTCGCTGTCTTGCGGGGAGCCATTATTGTCGGAGGCTACCGAGACGCCTGGCGCGTGGCCGGGCCTAGTTGAAGAGAATCGTGCACGACCTACAGAATAGCACGGCGGATCGAACACACGTACGAATCGCTGCGATGCGGGGCAGCCGGTAGTGCGACCTTGACACACGGCCGCTCGGGCGCGCCCCAAGCTCACCCCGACATCGCTGTAAGGTCCAGCGGGTGAGTCGGCCCGAGCGCACTCTTTCCGTGCCGCGATGGGGACTGCTCCTGGCGCTGGCAGCCGGGCTTGGCATGGCCGCCGCGAGCGTCGTGGCCCACAGTGGCCAAACCGATTCGAGCACGACCGATGTGCTCCCGGCGGCCCTGGTGGGCGGCGGCGTGGCGGCGGTGATCGGTGGAATCGCGGTTTGGCAGTTGCGCGATCGAGTCGCTTTTCGGACGTTGGGGGCGCCGACGGCACTCGTGATCGTCGTCGCCTGCGGCACGCTGATCGGAATAGCAACAGCGACCACGAATGCGACCATCGCTCCGGTCGCCGAGATGGATGTCATAACGGCCGGCACTGCAACCATCGAGCACGGGCGCACGCCTTCCGTCGGGTCATCCGCCGGCACCCGTGAGGATCGTGATCGGCGTGACATCACCGACCTCCAGGGCTCGATCGTGTTGCTCGTCGGATTTGTGTTGCTGGGAGCGGCGACCTCGTTTCTAATGCGTCAGTCCGAGCTGCGTGCCGTCGAACGAGGCGCTGTGTACCTGCGATCCGACTTGGTGCTCGAAGATGATGAGCTCGAGCCGACCCCGGATGATGCGGCGATCGCCGAAGCACTCGCAGACTCGCTCGACGAACTGCTCGCCCAATCCGATCCGCGGTTGGCGATCAGGGCCGCTTACGGCTCATTGTTGAACGGACTGGCGGGGATCGGGGTTGCCCGCCATCGATACGAGGGGCCCGCCGAGCACATCCGGCGTTGCCTCGACTTCACGCCGCTGCCGGCTGCCTTTCTCAGCGAATTGTTACACCTATTCGAGATCGCCCGGTTCAGCGAGTTGCCGGTCACCGATGCCGACGCCGAACGCGCCCGCCATGTGCTCACAGCTTCGATTGATGCCCTGGCAGGGGCCGTGACATGAGGTTCACATTGGTCGCTTTGTCAGTCGTGATGACGGCCGCCGGCCTCAGCCGACCCGAGTTTGCGGGACGCGCCGCTCAACTGCTCGTCGCAACCGCCACGATCGCCGTCGTGGCGGCGATCGTACGTCGGCAGTGGAGCAATCTCGCCCCCCGGATCAGCCGGCCGTTCCTACCGTCCGACCCGCACGTCACCTCCGGAATCGAGACGCCCGATGTGACCGAACTCGTGCGGTCGATCGAGTCGAGCAATGGCCGGATTCCGCCCCTGATCGCCAATCACGTCGCACAGGCATGCCGCGGCCGGCTCGCCGACCGCCACCGATTGCAACTTCACCTGGGCGCCGACCGCGACAAGATCCAGGCGATGGTCAGCCCGACCATGTGGACGCTGCTCAGCGCCGGGCCCGACGAGGCCATCGAGGTATCAATTCGAAACCTGCCCCTTCTGCTCGACGAGGTTGATGTTCTATGACGACTGATGACACGATCGCCGACGCCGAATTGGCTGCCGCTCACGTCGATGCAGTGATCACCGAGATCGAGCGTGCCGTCGTCGGCAAGCGGCCCGAACTTCAACTGATCATCGCAGCCTTCCTCGCCGGCGGACACGTGCTGCTCGACGACGTGCCAGGTGTGGCCAAAACATTGATCGCCCGCTCGTTCGCGATCGTGACGGGGCTGCGATTCTCGCGAGTGCAGTTCACACCCGATGTTCTTCCAGCCGACATTACGGGCACCACGATGCTCGATCTGCAAACCCGCACGCCCTCGTTTCGACCCGGCCCGATCTTCGCTGAGGTGGTATTGGCCGACGAGATCAACCGGGCGCCGGCAAAGACCCAATCAGCACTGCTCGAAGCGATGCAGGAGTGTCAGGTCACCGCTGATGGCCAGTCTCACCGCCTACCCGACCCGTTCTTCGTGATCGCCACCCAGAACCCGATCGAGTCGGAGGGCACCTATCCGCTTCCTGAGGCGCAACTCGACCGGTTCGCTGTGCGGACGTCGATTGGCTACCCCACACCCAACGACGAGATCGAGGTGGTTCGGCGGCGCATCCTTCGAGGGGGCGAAACGACAGACCTGTCGACTGTGTCCGGCCACGACGAACTCGAGAAGATCCGGCAAATCGTCGAACATGTGCACGTCGACGAGTCGATCATTGCCTACGCCGTCGAGATCGTTCGTCGAACCCGCAAGGCTCGCGATTTGTCGCTCGGGGCGAGCCCGCGCGGCAGCCTCGCCCTGATCGGCGTGTCACGTGCAAAAGCTGTGATCGACGGCCGCAACTTCGTGACACCCGACGACATCAGGGAGGTTGCCGTGCCATGCCTCGGACATCGTGTCGTGTCATCCGATCAAGCGTGGGCCCGTGGTCTCAGAAACAACGAGATCGTGCAAGACGTCATCAACTCGGTCGCCGCCCCATCCTGGCAATGAGCCGCCCTGACCCCATCACCGTTCGGCGCACACTGCCGACGCACCGCGACGAAAGGGTGCTCGTGTACGCCCTGATCTCCGTCGCCACCCTGATGGCAGGAATCATCGATGGTGGCCTACGCCTGATACTGATCGCGATACCGTTCGTGATCGCACTCGCGATGGGCGGCCGGCGGCGTTTGCCCGTCCCCGTCGCAGTCTCGATCGCGGTCGATACCGAACGGTGTGTCGAGGGCGATGTCGTCGACTGCCGAATCGATGTCAACGCCCCCGCCGAGTACGGCATCGAGGTAACGATCGCGGTTGCCACCGATTCGATAACCCCGGTCGACGACCAACAATGGGCATGGTCGATTCCGATCGGCGTCGAGCGGCCCGTCGGACTCCCGATGCAAATGTCAGCCGAGCGCTGGGGCCACTACGTGCCAGGAACACTCGAGATCAGGCTGACACAGCCCGGATCATTGTTTGAACACCGCGGAACTCTGGTCGCCCTGCCGCCGCTCACCGTGCTTCCGGCGGCCCGTCGCCTCGACGAGTTGCTTCGGATCGAACGCGCCCCGGCGACGGCCGGCGCTCATCCCACGCGGTCAGCGCACAGTGGCGGCTATGACTTCGCCGAGGTTCGCGACTACCGACCCGGTGACCGCCTTCGTGACCTCAACTGGTCGGCAACACTTCGGCGCGACGAGCCAGCTGTCAATCATCGCCTACCCGAACGGGCCGGCGACGTGGTGATCGTGCTCGACACGTTCCCCGACGCGCTCCGCCGCCACTCTGAGGTCAGTCGCGACGTGATCGTGAGAGCCGGTCGGCTGACTTGGGCCCTACTCAGCTCGCACCTTCGCGCCAACGACCGCGTCGGAATCGTCGTCGAGGGGTCGCGCCCGCTGTGGATGACACCACAAGCCGGGCGTCGCGCCAAATACGCCCTGTTCAGCGCCCTTTTGGAAACGTCGACGTCAAGCGCCGACCCGATCCGCAATCCGACAGAACGAACCAGCGGCCACATACCCTCGTCCGCCACCGTTGTGGCGGTCAGCCCGCTGGCACGACCCAAAACCATCGAATCGCTCGTTTCGTTGCGTGGCCGTGGGCACCGGGTCGAGGTGATCGCCCTCGACATCAGCGGCGACCTGCGGGCCCGTGCACCACGACTTCCCGAGACGATCGTTGGCGTCCGAAACCTGATATTCGCCGAGCGGGTTGCGGCGCTCCGCCGCCATGGCATTTCGGTGGTTGTCTCGAGCGGTGACGAGGACGCAATCGCGACCGTGCGCACACTCGCTCGCCGCCCTGCCAGAAACCTGAGCTCGGCATGAAGGCCGTCACCCTCGAACGCCGCACCCGCCGCTTGGCGCAGCGGTGGACCACCGCAGCGATCGCCGCCGCTGCGACAGCCTTGATGGTGGCATTGGCGGCCGGAGGCACTTCTCAGTGGGCACGATGGCTTCTGGGTGGGGCCGCGATATACGGTTTCGCCGGCGCCAGCCGGTTCCGACTCGGACTACACCTCGGAGCGCTGGCCGGAGTCGCAATGATCGCCATCGTCCCTCACGACGCTGTCATCGATCGGGGCCTCGTCGCCGCGGTCGGCGCCGTGCTGATCTTGCTCGCCTGCGAACTGACCCATGTCGCGCGTCGCCTGATAACGATCGCTCCCGTGCAATCAACTCGACTCGACGCCCGCGCCGTCTGGATGCTCACCGTCGCTGCGTTGGCAGGCGTGGCGATCGCCGGCGCCGTGGCCCAGCTCGATCGGTGGACCCAGCGGCCGCTGATCGTCGGGCTGGCGATCGCCGGCGCGGCGTTAGTCGCCCTGATCGGCAACGAGCGGGCCGAAGCCGATACCGACTGAGCTTGCGAGATAGTGTTTTGACGGTGCAGTTCGCCACTGCGGCGACCGGACACCGACAACTAATCGGCGTCGCGAATCTCTCGACGTAGATCATTGATCTCGTCGCGCAACCTGGCGGCGTACTCGAACTTGAGCGCTGCCGATGCCTCGTGCATTTCCTCTTCCAGGGTTTGGATCAGACGTCCGAGTTCTTGCTGCGGAAGCGACTTGAGTTCGCGCTGGACCTTGTCGCGCTCGCGTTGGCGGCGCTTGTCCTTGCCAGGGATCGGCGACCCCTCGGAGGGTCGCAACAGCGACAGGATGTCGCCGACCGCCTTGCGAATCGTCTGTGGGTCGATGCCGTGCTCTTCGTTGTATGCCATCTGCAGCAACCGACGGCGATGGGTTTCACCGATCGCCCGCTGCATCGAATCGGTGACACGATCGGCATACATCACAACCTCACCGGCGACGTTGCGGGAAGCACGCCCGATCATCTGAATCAGTGACGTCTCTGAACGCAGAAAGCCTTCCTTGTCGGCGTCGAGGATGCACACCAATGAGACCTCTGGCAGATCGAGGCCCTCACGAAGCAGATTGATGCCGACGAGCACGTCGAACTCGCCGAGCCTAAGCGCCCGCAGAATCTCGATCCGCTGGATCGTGTCTATGTTGGAATGCAGGTAGCGGACCCGCAGCCCCTGTTCGAGCAGATAGTCGGTGAGGTCTTCGGCCATCTTTTTGGTGAGGGTGGTGACGAGCACCCGCTCACCGTTGGTGATGCGGCCGTTGACCATCTCGATCAAGTCGTCGATCTGGCCCTTGGTCGGCCTGACGATCACCTCGGGATCGACCAGGCCGGTCGGTCGCACGATTTGTTCGACGACCTGGGTCGACACCCGCATCTCGTACTTACTCGGAGTGGCTGACATGAACACGCACTGGTTGACGCGTTCGAGCACCTCTTCGAAGGTAAGCGGCCGGTTATCGCGGGCAGAGGGCAACCGGAAACCGTGCTGGACCAGCACGTCTTTACGACTGCGGTCGCCGGCGAACTGCCCGTGCAACTGCGGTACCGCGACGTGGCTCTCGTCGACGACCAGCAAGAAGTCGTCGGGGAAATAGTCGAGCAATGTAAACGGCGGCTGGCCGTACTCGCGGCCGTCGATGTGCATCGAGTAGTTCTCGATGCCGTTGCAGTAGCCGAGTTCGCTGATCATCTCGAGGTCATACTGAGTACGCATTCGCAGCCGTTGTGCCTCGAGCAGCTTGCCCTCTTCTTCGAACGTCTTGAGTTGCACCTGCAGTTCGTGTTCGATCTTGTGTGCGGCGATCGCCAAACGTTCGTTTCCGGCAACATAGTGCGTCGCCGGAAACACGACGCCGCGCTTCATATCTTCAAGCGACTCGCCGGTCAACGGATCGATTCGGGTCAGACGATCGACGGTGTCGCCGAACATCTCGATTCGCAGCACAGCCTCTTCGTAGGCCGGGTGGACCTCGATCGTGTCGCCCCGCACACGAAACTTGCCGCGACCGAGCGTCATGTCGTTGCGGTCGTACTGCATGTCGACGAGCCGCCGCAGAATGTTGCGCATGTCGTAGTCGACGCCGACGCTGAGATCGAGCAGCTGGCCCTTGTATTCGTCGGGATTGCCCATGCCGTAGATGCAGCTGACCGATGCCACGACGATCACGTCGCGACGCGTCAGCAGCGCAGCCGTGGTCGAGTGTCGCAGCCGATCGATCTCGTCGTTGACCGAGCTGTCCTTTTCGATGAATGTGTCGCTGGAGGCGATGTACGCCTCAGGCTGGTAATAGTCGTAGTAGCTGACGAAATACTCGACCCGATTGTCGGGGAAGAACTCACGCATCTCCTGTGCCAATTGGGCTGCCAAGCTCTTGTTGGGGGCGAGGATCAGGGTTGGGCGCTGAACCTGCTCGATGGTCCACGCCATCGTGGCCGACTTGCCCGAGCCCGTGATGCCCAGCAGGGTCTGGAACCGCTCGCCTGCGTCGATCCCCGCCGCAAGCTGAGCGATCGCCGTGGGCTGATCGCCCGCCGGATGAAAGTCTGACACAACTCGAAAGCGCGTCTCGCCGTTGGCGGCGTCGGGCGTGCTGCCGGTGGCGACCATTTCGGGCATGCCGTCATGCTAGCATCGAACGAGCGTTCGAGCCGGCAGGTCAATCGTGTTCGGCGGCGGCGTAACGGGTTGGCTCGACGTCGCGCTGCAACGGCAAGATCGGAACATCCGGAGCGGGAGTCGTGACGTGGTATCGCTGTCGACGATCGACGCCGAGCGCGCTGAACGCTCGATTGACGAGGTCGAAGTAGCGCTGATCGACGGCCGCCGTTCCACCATCGCGGGCTTGCTCATAGCGCTCGACCGCTTCGCGTCGTGGCACATAGGTCACGATCGCTTCGTCGACTTCGGCGGCCCCGATCACCATTGCGTGTTTCGAAACATCGACTCGGTCGTAATGCCGCTCACGACGATCGACGTCGACCAACTCGGCGTTCGACACCCAGCCGATCGTGCCGTTCACTTCTTCATCAGCGGCTTCCGTCACACCGAGGGAAACGATCGTCCACTGACGCATCGTTCCGGACTCGTCGGGCGCCCGGCCGGTGAAACGCAACGAACCACAATTCCAGCGTCGGCCGTAACCCGAGATCTCAGCCTCAAAAAAATCGACGCCGAGTTGCGGTCGGCGGCCGAGGGTGTGGCCGAACGAATCGGGGCTGACCAGCGAGCCATACCCGAACACCCAGATGCCTGACATGGCGCCGACGATACCGGCCGCTCGAGTCTTCAGGCCGTCGCCAACCCGAGGATCAGCAGTGCCTGACCGACGTGGTACGGCACGATCACCGGCAGGTTTCGCCCCGGTACCGGAGCCACGAACCGTTGGTAACCGAGCACCCAGTCACTAACCGCGAACAGCGTGCCCCCCAGGGCTGCAGCCCAGGCGGCCGTTGCCCACGAGGTAACCACCATCGCGGCGATGACCGTCGCGTAGAAAACCACGGCGCCCGCCAACACCGCCCCTCCGTGACGGCGAGCACCCGGCACCGTGCGACTCATGAATCGGAAACCGAGCAGGGCCAGCATGAACGCCGCCCCTGGCAGCGCCAAGTACGGATCGAATCCGACCAGCAAGGCCGAAACGACATACGCCAGGTGCCCGATCGCAAACGCCGCCAGGCCAGCCATGAAGGAGTTCTCACCGTTACCGAGCAGGGCGACGTCGCCGATCAGGCCGCAGCCAGCTCCGACCACGAGCCACGTCCGCACGTCGCCAGGTGCGTCACCGGCGACCGCCGCAGCGCCCACGAGTACGGCCATCGTTGCCGGCTTGGCGAACAACTCGAGCCGCCGACGCGAGCCCGCCACGGCCCACCAATCGGCGAGGGCCAGCAGGCCAGCAATCACAACAAGCAGCACGGTCAGGGTCACGCCTCGAGCGTACGCGCCGGATCCGGCTCGGCAGCTACTACTGCAACCGGTTTGAATCTGCTGATCACGCGGCCGCTGCCGTTTCAACTCGACACCGGTCGACTGACGAACCGAATGCTCGCGCAAGAACAAGCGCCTGCTCGACTACAGCAACCTGCCGGACCCACGCCTCAGTTCGTCGTCGTTGCGGCACGCAGCTCGACGAGTTGTGCCCACAGGCCGTCGATCTGATAGCGCAAGGCACCGAGATCGCCAGAGTTGTCGATCACGTGTGTGGCCTTGGCGAGACGATCTTCTCGGCTGATCTGGCTGGCGATCCGGTTGCGGGCATCGCTCGCCCGCATGCCTCGGAACTCGACCAGCCGCTCGACCGCCACCTCCGGCTCGACGTCGACCACGACGATTGCGGCGATGTCGTCGCGCGGGTTCTCGCCGAGCAACGGGAAGTCGAGCACAACGACACGACCGGTGTCGGCCTGCTCGGCGATCCGGCGCTCGATCTCGTCTTGCATCGCCGGGTGCACGATGCCGTTGAGGCCCTTCAACGCCTGCTTGGCCTCGTCAGATTCGCCGAACACGATCGCCGCAACGGCGCCACGATCGAGCGAGCCGTCATCTCGGATGATGTGGGCACCAAAACGATCTGCCATCCGTTCGAGCAGCGGCGCGCCGGGTACTTGCAGATCGCGGACGATTTGATCGGCGTCGACGATCACAGCGCCACGCTCAGCGAGGAGCACGGACGCCGTCGATTTGCCAGCTCCGATGCCCCCGGTCAGTCCGACCAGGAGCATCGTCGATCAGGCCTCGTCTGCGGCGACCGGAGTTTCGGCAGCGGGCTCGACCTCGGCAGCGACCTCGGCAGCGGGCTCGACCGCAGCAGCGGGCTCGACCTCGGCAGCGACCTCGACCTCGACCGCAGCAGCGGGCTCGACCTCGCCAGCGACCTCGACCGCAGCAGCAGCCACTTCAGACGATGCGGCTGCATCGCCGCCCTCGGCGTTTTGGTACTCGGCCCACGCCGCTTCGACCTCGTCGCTGCTGGTCGCCCAGTTGCCCTCGGAGTCGATCTCAAAGTGCTCGCGGTACTCGGCGGCAAGTTCGCCGCCCTCCGCAGCCTGCTTGATCGACAGGCTGATCCGGCGACGAGCCAGATCGAGGTCGATGATCTTGACCCACAGCTCCTCGCCGGGGGTGACGACGTGTTCGGGCGAGTCGACGTGATGGGCAGACATCTCCGAGATGTGCACGAGGCCCTCGATGCCATCGCCGACCTGCACAAAGGCACCGAACTGCACGAGCTTGGTGACCCGGCCGTACACGAGCTGGCCAACCTCGTGGGTCTCTGCAAACTCCTGCCACGGGTCGGCCTGGGTGGCCTTGAGCGACAGGCTGATCCGCTCGCGGCTGAAATCGACGTCGAGCACCTGGATCTTGACCGGGTCGCCGACAGCCACGACCGAACCGGGGTGGTCGACATGCTTCCACGACAGCTCGCTGACGTGGATCAGCCCGTCCATGCCGCCGAGATCGACGAAGGCGCCGAAGCTGACGACGGACGACACCGTGCCCTCGCGGACCTCGCCGATCTTGAGATTGTTGAGGAAACTGTCGCGGGTCTCCTTCTGAGTCTCTTCCAGATAGGCCCGGCGCGACAGCACCACGTTGTTGCGGTTCTTGTCGAGCTCGATGATTTTGGCTTGCACCGTGGTGCCGATGTACGGCGCCAGGTCGCGGACACGACGCAGTTCGACGAGCGATGCCGGCAGGAAGCCGCGCAGCCCGATGTCGACGATCAGGCCGCCCTTGACGACCTCGATGACCAATCCTTCGACGATCTCGTCGGCTTCCTTCTTGGCCTCGATCGTGCCCCAAGCACGCTCGTACTGGGCCCGCTTCTTCGACAGGAGCAGGCGGCCTTCCTTGTCTTCCTTGGTGAGTACGAGGGCCTCGATCACTTCGCCCAGGCTGACGATCTCTGAGGGGTTGACATCGTTGCGGATGCTCAGCTCACGGCTGGGGATCACACCCTCGCTCTTGTAGCCGATGTCGAGCAGCACCTCGTCCTTGTCGATTTTGACGACCGTGCCGTTGACTATTTGTCCGTCTTCCACTTCGACGATCGTGCCGGCGATGGCATCTGCGAAGCTCATGCCGAGATCGTTGGAAACGATCTCGCGCGGGGTGTAAACGCCCTCCTCGTCGAAGGTCCCCATGGCGGGGTTCGAGGTGGGTGTAGTGGTAGAAGTATCGGACAAGGGACGGACTGCTTTCAAAGGTGGGCGGAGGGCTTTCGGACGCACTGGTGCCCAGTGCAGCCACCAATCCTACCAGCAGCCGTTGGTTTCCAACAGGGCCAGAGTTCAGCTCTGTCGTGTCGCCAACAGCAGGAATTCGGCGGTGTCCGCGGTCGGTGGTTCGAACCGGTATGCCCCTGGTTCGACGCTGCTGATCGAGTCGACGGCGAGGTCGTGAGCTGCGCACAGAAGGCGCAGCTCGCGTGGCGTATAGCAGCCGGTCCAGAGGCTCGTCTCGACAGCCTCACCAGCCTCGTTGCGGATCTCGGTGCGCTCATGGTTGACGCCGGTGTCAGGATCGAAATCGGCCCCCTCCCAGTGCTTCATAACGAAGTACGAGTTGAAAGCTGACAGCGCCACCCGCCCGGCCGGGCGCAGGGCGCGGCGGATCCCAGCGATCACTGTCGCGTCGTGGCCGTCCGCTGTCATCAGCCCGAACGCCCCTTGGCAAAGGCAGATCGCTGCGTCGAACTCTGAGTCGAATGGAAGGTGGCGGGCATCGAGCCGTTCGAACGTTGCCCCCGCGGGCGCCCCATCATTGGCGAGGTCGACGAATCGCCGGCTGACATCGATGCCGTGCACCCTGATCCCGCGCTCGGCCAGAACGTAGGCGTGGCGGCCCGGGCCGCACCCAACGTCAAGAACCCGCATACCCGGCTCGAGACCGAGGGCCGGGATCAGGAAATCGACCTCTTGTCGCGTGCCCTTCGTGAATGAGTACCGCAGGTAAGCCGATCCAAGATGATCAGCGACATCCTCGAACCAATGATCCCTCGACGCGGCGCCCATGACGACAGTCTGGCGGTCATCTATGGTCGCTCGCACGCCCAGGTCGGTGTTGCTCGTCGGGAAAGGAAACTCGGACCTCGGCGCCGGCCCCGGCCCCGGCTCGCGACCGAGGTCTGATCTTGTCCAACTTCGACCCCGGTTCGGTCTTGAGTGTCACTCCCTGTCAAATCGCTGTACAGATTCCCACCGCGGATACCGATGATTGGTTGTGGCGTCTCTCCACACCCAAGCAACCGCGGCCGTCCCTCTACCGATGGCGAAGAGCAGAGGCGACCGCTCATCCTGCGCCCGAGAGCAACCGAGATCCAAATGGTTCGGCGCGTGAACACCGACCCCAACCCGACGACGGCAGATACGTTGACGCTTGATCGCTCTCGTCGAGGTGACAACGATTCGCTCGCCGACCTTTGGAGCATCTATCAACCCCAGCTGCTGCGACTCTTGCGGGCACAAGGTCGAGCGGGCGCCGAGGACATCACCAGCCAGGTTTGGATCGACGTCAGTCGCAACCTGGACCGATTCCAAGGCGACGGGGTGGCGTTCCGCAACTGGATCTTTACGATCGCAGGCCGACGGGCGATCGACGAGGCGCGACGAATCGGGCGCCGCGCTGAGATCGTGTCATCGTCGCTAGCTCCACTATTGGCGAACCGCGGCGCGGTTGATCCGCGCGACGACTCGCTCGATGGCGTGCTGGCTCTGCTCACAACGCTCCAGCCCGCGGCCGCCGAGGTTGTCATGCTGCGCGTCGTCCATGAACTCCCGGTGGCGGAGGTAGCCAGACTCACAGGCAGGACAGAGACCAATGTGCGCGTCATTTCGCATCGCGCCCTTGAACACCTACGGAACACGCTCGAAAAGGGCGGCGCGATCGCCGTCGCCTTGTCCCCCGAGTTCGGCATTACCTAACGAGGTCGAAGGCCGTGCAGCGCAACCGACCGGCACTCTTGTTGCTTCCTTGACTCACTCTGTGTAATGAACTCGCCACTCTGGGCGATAATTGAGTGTGATAACAGAGACCAGAACTCTGGTGAGAGGAACGCCATGACCGTCCAACCCCCACCCATCAAGCGCCACTCGCGGCATCTGCTGGCCACCATCACTGGGCTGGTCGGAATCCTTGGCGTCGCCGCCACATCGAGCGCCACGCCCGTGTCCAGTGCCACTCCACCGACTGCCGATGCGGAACAGATCAGCTTTTCGATGGCAGTTCAGCCCGGTCAACCGGTGCCAATGCAGATAATCACTGAGCAGTCCAAGGGCGAACTCGCCGACAAGGGCTACACCGGTCAGGGCATCGACGTTGCACTGATCGACTCGGGTGTCACCCCTGTGAACGGGCTCGATCAGCCGGGCAAGATCATCTACGGGCCAGACTTGTCGAACGAAGGTGGCTTCGCGAACCTTGCCAATCTCGACACATACGGGCACGGCACGCACCTGGCCGGGATCATCACCGGCGACGACGGCGACCAAGTAACGGGCATCGCAACGGACAGCCGGATCGTGAGCGTCAAGGTTGCCGGTGCGAGCGGTGAGACCAGCATCGCCCAGGTGATCGCCGGGATCGACTGGGTCGTCGAGCACCGCAACGACAACGGGCTCAACATCCGAGTTCTGAACCTCGCGTTCGGGATGCCCGGTGTGGCTAGCAGCCAGGGTGATCCGCTCTCGGCCGCCGTCGAGCGGGCGTGGCATGCCGGGATCGTCGTTGTCGCTGCGGCTGGCAACCGGGGCAACGATGCAGGTGGGATAGATAGCCCTGCGATCGACCCCTACGTGATTGCGGTCGGCGCTCATGAGTCGTACGACTCAACCGGCTCCCAAGATTGGATCGCTCCGTGGAGCTCGGGCGGCAATGCCACCCGCCAGCCCGACGTCGTGGCGCCGGGCCGCTCGATCATGAGTTTCCGGGTGCCTGGTTCGATGATCGATCAGCTCTACCCGAGCGCAGTCGTGGACGGCAAGTACTTCCTCGGCTCGGGCACCTCACAGTCGGTCGCCATCACCAGCGGCTTCATCGCCGCCGTGCTCTCCAGAAACCCATCACTCACTCCCGACCAGGTCAAGTTCGTGTTCGAGAAGCGGGCGATCGATTTCAAGCACACGCCCAGCTTCGTCGACGGGGAGGGCAAGGTGAGCCCCAAGGCCACCGCACGCCACCTCAAGGACGCCCGCAAGGCCCCGACACAGCAGTATCCCGCCGCGCTTTCGGCCGACCAAGGAGCTTCGGGCTCGAGCGGAATCACCGCTCCTTCAGGTGCAACATGGTCGGGCGGCACATGGAACGGTGCAACATGGTCGGGCGGCACATGGTCCGGTGCAACATGGTCCGGTGCAACATGGTCCGGTGCAACATGGTCCG
>CALFRK010000070.1 GCA_937919625.1 uncultured Ilumatobacter sp. | reverse complement strand
CCGCCATCGCCGGGCCGAGATCGCTGCCCCCGATGCCGATGTTGACGATGTCGGTGATCCGCTCGTCGGCGCGGATCTGGTTGGTGAAGGCCGCCATCGTGTCGAGCACGGCGTGTACATCTGGCACGACGTCGACCCCGTCGACCTCGATCACCTCTCCGCGGGGGGCGCGCAGCGCCGTATGCAGCACGGCCCGGTCCTCGGTGACATTGATCCGATCACCACGAAACATGGCGTCACGGCGGGCGGCTACACCCGCCACCTCGGCCTGCGCCAACAAGCTCGCCAACAATTCGTCGTCGACCGGCTGCTTCGAATAATCGATCCGCAGGTCACCGGCGACCACCACATAGCGACCAGCGCGGGTCGGGTCGGTTTCAAACAGGTTGGCGAGCGAGCGTTCGGTGGTGTCGGGCACAGCGTCGAAACTAGTGGAGGGTGACCAGAGGAGCGGCGGCGGCGTCGAGGAATACCCATGTATCGCTACGCCGAACGGCAGTGATCGGCAACGCCCGGTCGGCTAGCAACCACCTTTCGATCACGGGTCGCTTGGCGACCCCCGAAGCGAGCACGACACGGCTGCGGGCGCGATTGACCACCGAACAGGTCAGCGTCATACGTCTCCATGAGTTGAACTCGTCGGTGATCTCGATCGGGCGAGCCGAGTTGGCGATGCCATCGCTGCCTGGAGGCCACGAGGCCGTGTGTCCGTCACTACCGATCCCGAGATGCACAACGTCGAGCCAGTCGGGCAACGTCGCTGCGTATCGACGGGCGGCCACTCTGGCGTCGCTCGCCGTGACCGGCATCAACCTGACCCGACACGGGAGTGCGCGCAGCCGATCGAGCTGCAGGGCGTTGCGGGCTGCGTCGCCGTCCGGGGCGATCCGCTCGTCGACCTGCCAGACGGAAACCGCCGGCCACGGCAGATCGAGTTCGACCAGGGCGTCGATCATCGGTGGCGCCATGCCGCCACCGCTCAGGGCGATCGATGCAACGCCCCGTCGGCGTGTGGCATCTCGCAGCCGACGACCGATCCACGCCGCCGCCAGCGAAGCCGGCTCATCGCCGACGCGGATATCCATACCCCCAGTCTCGCACCCACCCCGACGGTCACCTCGATCGCTGACAACCATCGACCATCGCCGTAGCGTGCAGCCGATGGACGGCGATCAGCTCAGAGGCTTGCAGGCTGCGGTCGTCGCCTACGTCATGTGGGGGCTGTTGACCCTCTACTGGAAGCAGTTGAGCGACTTTGACGCGCTCGAGTTGATCGGGTGGCGCGTGACGTCTGCCAGTGTGCTGATGGCGGTCATCGTGTCCGCCACCGGGCGCTGGGCCCCAGTGGTCGACGCCCTACGCACCCGCGCCGTAGTCTCTCGAATCTGCCTGGCGTCGCTGCTGCTGGCGGTGAACTGGACGACCTATGTCTGGGCGGTCGTCAACGATCGTGTGATCGAGACCGCGCTGGGGTATTTCCTTGCCCCGCTCGGCACCATGGCGCTCGGGGTGTTCGTGCTCGGTGAGCGTCTGACCCCGCTGAGAAAGACGTCGACCGTGTTCGCGCTGACCGCCGTGGTCGTGCTGACCGCTTCGTACGGGCGGGTGCCGTGGGTCGCATTGCTGTTGGCCGGCGCATGGTCGTGGTACGGCCTCACGAAACGCCGCGTACCGCTCGACCCGGTGGCAAGCCTGTCGAGCGAACTGTTCGTGCTGGTGATTCCGGCCATAGCCCTGGTGATCAGCGGTTTTGTTCGCACCGGAGGGATACCCAACCAGGCCAGCAGCGCAGACTGGCCGCTGCTCGTCGGTACCGGAGCGATCACCGCCGCCCCGCTGTTGTTGTTCGCCTTCGCCGCCAAGAGGGTGCCGTTCACGATTCTCGGGCCAGCCAATTACATCATTCCGATCATCAACTTCCTGCTCGGCTGGCTGGTATTCGATGAGCAGCTTCCCGCCAGCCGTGTCATCGGTTTCGTACTGGTTTGGATTGCACTGATGCTGGTCACCCTCGACATGGCCCGCCAACGGCTGCCTCGCATCGACGAGGCGATGGTGCCGGTTCGCTGACCAAATGCCAGATCGCTGCTCCTCGAATCTGCGAGGATCTTGCAAACCCGGCGGACACGGATCACGCCTCAACCGAAAGGCCATCAGGCCGAAAGGACAACCATGCGAACACGAGTCATCTCCTCACTCGCAGCAGCGACGCTGCTGCTCAGCGCCTGCGGCGGAGGTGCCAGCGGCTCACAAGCCGCGGCGGCCGACCTGCTGATCAAATCGGCGACAGACGAAGGCATCGACATCGACAAGGGTTGTGCCGAGGATCTCGCCAAGAAGCTCAGCGACGCGGACGCCGAAAAGATCGTCGCGGCGGGCGACGGCGACACCCAACTGAGCGCCGAGGGTGAGGCGCTGACGACCGAGATGCTCGGCTGTGTCGACATCGACTCGTTGGTCGATTCGTTGATCGAACAGATCGGCGATCAACCCGGCGTCGACAAGGACTGCTTGCGCGACGTGCTCAAGGACCTTGATCCCGAAGCGCTCGCCGGGGGCGACATCCCCGATGGCATCGTCGAGTGCATCGACCTCGGCGGCTGACGCCAATCAGGAACGAGACGTGACCAGCGAGCCGTCGAAGAAACGATCGAGCACTTCGACGGCCGCTGTGTACCGCTGTGGGTCGCCGGCCGTCGCTGCCATGCGGGCCAACCCGGTCAGCACGGCGCCGAGCAGGTCGGCCAGCGCTCGGCGGTCGATGTCGGGCCGCAGCTCGCCGCCCTGAGCGGCTGCTTCGACCAGCCCCGTGAAGAACCTCATGTGGCGCCCGCGCTGCGGCGACAATAACGCCAGCAGGTCGGGATGCCGTTGCGTCTCCTGCGCCACCGCCACGATGAACCCGGTGATCGACGGGTCAGCCGTTTGCAAATCGCAGGCGCGCCGCAGCACGGCGGAGAATTGCGACAGCAGATCGTCATGGCCGACCACTGCTAGTTCGAACTCGGTGTAGACGCTGTCGACGGTGTCGCAATACACGGCGGCATACAGCTCGGCCTTCGACTCGACATAGTGATAGATCGCCCCTGGGGTGATGCCCACGTCATCGGCGATCCGGCGATTGGTGGTGGCCCGATAGCCGTCGCGAGCGAAGTGGATCCGCGCTGCATACAGGATGCGTCGGCGTGTCTCCGCCGAGTCCCCTGCAGGTGGCCGCCCGACGCGGCCAGTGCTCGTCATGCGCCGACGGTACCGCCCGGTGTCTCCCGTGATCGCACCGTGCGACAATGAAGACGGGCGGCCTTGGCCAGCGCCCAACGCGGCGAGAGCATCGAAATCGACAGCCTGGTCAACCGAGGCCGAGCTGACGGACCCGACCCGGCCCCTTACACTGCACCATTATGCCGACCCGGCCGCGACCCTTCGCCGGCCGCCCGCTGCGGCGGGCGACCGCGCTGCTCGTGTTGCTGGCGGGCGTGGCCTCGGCCTGCGGAGCCGACGCCGGTGTGATCACATTGTCGGCGGCACCGACGCCGACGGTTGTGACGATTCCTCCGGTCCTTCGCCAGGAAACCCCGCCGACCGACGATTCCGTCGCTGTCGACGACCCTCTCGCCGTGCCGGTCGCTGACGAGTCGCCGACCGTCAGCCTGCCCCCGATCGTCGAGCCTGAGTTGCGGGTCACGATCCCCTTCGCCGATGTCGTCGATGTTGACGACAACAAGCCACCCCGCGACCACGACGAGTTCGTGGCGGTTGCCTTCACCGACATCGAACGCTGGTGGGGCGAGGTCTTTCCGCTCGTGTACGGCAAACCGTACGAACCGCTCGAAGGCGGCGTCTACGCCGGCTACCCCGAACGCGAGTCGCCGATCCCTGGCTGCGGCGAGCGCACCACCGCCTATGTCGACCTGCAGCTGTACGTGGCGTTCTATTGCGAGTTTGGCGACTTCATGGCCTACGACGACGGCAACGTGGGCGACAGCCTGCTGACACCGCTCGCCGACGCCTACGGACCAGCCGTGATGGGTATCGTGTTGGCGCACGAGTACGGGCATGCAATCCAAAGCCGGATCGGTGCCCTCGACGAGTTCCACGCCACGATCGTCACCGAACAGCAGGCCGACTGTTTCGCAGGGGCCTGGACCGGGCAGGCGTTCCG
>CALFRK010000069.1 GCA_937919625.1 uncultured Ilumatobacter sp. | reverse complement strand
ACACCGTGGCGGGGATCTTGAACTTGGCGATTCGCTGTGCCAGGAAGTCGCACAGATCTAATTGGCTCAACGGTTTGCCGGCCCTCAGCACGACGGCAGCAGCGACAATCTCACCGAGCCGGTCGTCGGGAACTCCGAACACCGCGGCCTCTGCAACACTGGGGTGCTCGTAGATCGCCGCCTCAACCTCTGAGCAGTAAACGTTTTCGCCGCCTCGGATCACCATGTCTTTGGCGCGGTCGACGATGAACACGAACCCGTCCTCGTCGATACGTGCGATGTCGCCGGTGTGAAACCACCCGTCGCGAATACCTTCAGCGGTTTCTTTCTCGCGATTGAGATACCCCTTGATCACGGTCGCACCGCGGACACTCAGTTCTCCCAACACGTTGGGACCGGGTTCGAGCACGTTGCCGCTCTCGTCTTCGAGGCGCGCCTCGAGGGTCGGTACGACACGCCCGCACGACGCCGGCTTCTCGGTGTACATCTTGGCCGAGTTGGCGGTGACGATGCCATGCGTTTCGGTCAGGCCGTAGCCGGTCGATGGCCCTCCGCTTTTGAGCGACTTGTCGATCTTTTCGACCAAGTCAGGCTGCAATGCCGCCCCGCCGCCGCCCATCGCCTTCAACGAGGAGGTGTCGCGGGTATTCCAGTCGGGATGCAGCAGCATTTCCCGGCTCATGGTCGGCACACCGGAGAAGTTGGTGACATGCTCGCGCTCGATCAGCTCGAGCGCCCGGGCCGCATCCCACTTGTACATGAACACGATCGTGCCGCCAGTGAGCGTGCACGGTTGGAGCAGGCAGTTGTTGGCGGTGACGTGAAACAAGGGGGTCGGCGCCATGAAGATGGCCTGTGCCGGCGGGCGCTCGCCGAAGGGGGGCTGAGCAGGCTGGTCGCCGGCCGCAACCGCCTTCGCCTCCGCCACCGCGCCGGCCATCGCCATAAAGACCATGTTCATCACGTTGTGGACCGATCCCCGGTGGGTGAGCTGGGCACCCTTTGGAGAGCCCGTTGTGCCCGACGTATAGAAGATCGTGGCGTCGTCGTCGGGATCGATCTGCGCATCCGGCAGGCCCGCCGGAGCGGTGCTGGGATCGACAACCGAAGTCCACCGCGAGGCCCCGGCGGGAAGCGGGCGATCACTGCGCACCGTGATCAGGTGCAACGGGCGTGTGGCGCGCAACTCGTCGAGGTGCGGAAGTACCCGCGAGACCCGCTCGTCGTCGGCAATCAACACCTTGGGGCTGGAGTCGCCAAGACCGAACGCCATCTCTTGGCTGGTCCACCAGGCGTTGATCCCAACGGCGGCGGCGCCGATCGCAATCGTCGCCCAGTACGCCACCACCCACTCGGGATAGTTGCGCATGGCAATCGCAACACGATCCCCTGGGCCGACCCCGTGTTCACTTCGCAGCAGATGGGCAAGCGCTCGGACCTGGGCGTCGATCTCGGCATAGGTGTAGCGCTCGTCTTCGAACACGATGTACGGCTTGTCGCCGTTGAGAGCGGCAATCTCCCACACCGACCGCATGTTCGGCAAGATGCTGGCAAACACCCGCATCGGGTTACCGCGCACCTCGATCTCGTCGATCGCAAAGCCGGCCCCGTCGGCTGTCAACTCGTTCCATGCGGCCTCAAAATGTTCGATCACGTCGCAAATCATGGCCGAGCAGTCGGCGTCCAAACGAATGGGCGGGTAACTCGACTACCAGATGGCGGGGTCGGCGCTGGAGGCGGGCCGACCCAAGTTCGACGTCGCTGACGTGGCGTTGGTTCGTCAGGAACCGGCGAGGTGCGCCCGCACCAACTCGCGCAGTTGCTCGATGTTGACGTTCT
>CALFRK010000068.1 GCA_937919625.1 uncultured Ilumatobacter sp. | reverse complement strand
GGCGGGTACTCTGCCCGCCGTGAGGTGCCTGCCATGATCAACGAAGCGCCGATGACCCCCGAGTGGGCGTTGCTGCGGGTGATCCACTGCCTCGACCGTGCGCTTGCGTCACCGTTCAAGACGAAGGCCTTCGTGCGGGCGCTCGACGTTGTGCGATCCAGCGACCCGGTCGAGTTGGCCGAGCGCGCCAGGGATCAACGGTTGACCGAGCTCGACGGGATCGGCGACGCGACAGCAGGGGTGATCACCGAGGCCCTCGCCGGTCGTGTGCCCACCTATCTCGCCAAGATCGAGGCTGAATCGGTGGTGCCGCTGACCGACGCCGGCGCCGTGTACCGGGCAGCCCTGCGCGGTGATTGCCACCTGCATTCCACCTGGAGCGACGGCGGGGCCGAGATCGAGGCGATGGCGGCCACGGCGATCGACCTCGGCCACGAGTACATGGTGCTGACCGACCATTCGGCGCGCCTGACCATCGCCCATGGTCTCAACGAGCAGCGCCTGACCGATCAGCTCGCCGAGGTCGCCCGCATCAATGCTGAGATCGCCGCCGCCGGCCAGAACTTTCGAATCCTGACCGGAATGGAGGTCGACATCCTCGCCGATGGGTCACTCGACCTGAGCGACCAGATGCTCGCCGAACTCGACGTTGTGGTGGCCAGCGTGCACTCGAAGCTGCGAATGGAGCGCGAGCCGATGACCGAACGGATGGTGATGGCGGTTGCCAATCCGCACGTCGACATCCTCGGCCATTGCACCGGCCGGATGATCGGGAAGCGACCTGAGTCGACATTCGATGCCGACTTCGTGTTCGCCGCCTGCGCCCAGTTTGGCACTGCGGTCGAGATCAACTGCCGCCCCGAGCGGCTCGATCCGCCACGTGCGCTGATCGACCTGGCGATCGAGTACGGCTGCTGGTTCTCGATCGACTCCGACGCCCACGCCACCGGCCAGCTGGAATGGCAGCCACTCGGCTGCAACCGGGCCGCCGAACGCAACGTACCGATCGACCGAATCATCAACACGATGCCCGCCACCGCCCTACAAGCCTGGACCACCCCCTAACAGCCCGCCCGGCCGCCCGGCCGCCAGCCCCGCTTCTTGTCACCGTTTTCGTGTGCGCTCACGAAAACGGTGACAAGAACGAAGCAGCGGAAGCGGCTCGAGCCGACCAGGACCCGGCCTCCGGCGTCCCAGCCGGACCACCCGCGCCCTGCACCCCCACCCCGAGTCCCGCTTCCTGTCACCGTTTTCGTGAGCGCACACGAATGTTGTGACAAGAATGAGGCCGCGGAGGCACCCCGGCCCCGGTCGCCCGCTTCCTGTCACCGTTTTCGTGGGCGTTCACGATTGTTGTGACACGAATGGGGTTGGGGTCGGGGGGATGGGGCTGGGCCAGGGCGTGGGAGTGGGGCTGCTGCCCTTTGCCCTCTGCCGTCAGCCCTCTGCCCTTGTGTCGGGGCGCTGTGACACCCTTCGTGTTGGATGTGCGCATGGACGAACTGCGGCATGAATCACTGGAGCGACAGCTTGCTCGGCAGCGCGGGATCGCCACCGTTCGGCAGCTCGACCAGGCTGATGTCAACGACTGGCGCCGCCGCCGGGCGCGTTCGGATGGCTATCTCGAGAAGGCGGGCGCGCATGTGTACCGATCGGCCTACGGGCAGCACTCCCGACGCGACGACCTGGCGGCGCTGCTGATCGACTGCGGGGCAGGTGAGGCATGGGCGAGCGGGTCCACGGCGGCCGCGCTGCACGAGTTCGACGGCTACGTGCTCAGGCCGCCGTTCCACGTCACCATCGAGCGCGGGCGCAACATCCAGCGGGTCGGCCACTTCATTCACACCTCGGTCGACCTGCCCTTGATCGATCGATCGGTGGTCGACGGAATGCGGGTGATGTCTCCCGCTCGAACCGTCATCGATCTGGCGAAGTCCAGCTCGATCGCTCAGCTCACCGTCGCGATCGACTCGGTTCTGCGCGACGGCGGAGCCTCCGAGGCGCTGTTGCACAGGCGGCTGGTGGCGCTGGGCAAACGTGGCCGGCACGGTATTCCGAAAGTGATCGCTGCGATCGAGGGTGCCAATGTTCGCCGTGGTGCTCACAGCTGGCTCGAGCGCCGGTACCTCGAACTGGTCGCCGCCGCTGGCCTACCGCTCCCGGCGACGCAGCAGGTGCTGTCGCGGGCGGGTGATCGCGTCGTTCGGGTCGATTGCCGTTTCGAGGGCACACCCGTTGTCGTCGAGTTGCTCGGGTATCGCTTCCATCGCACCGAGGTCCAGATGTCTCGCGATGCCGAGCGGTTGAACGCGTTGATCCTCGACGGATTCTTGCCGATCCAGTTCACCTACCGGCAGGTCACCGAACTTTCCGAACAGGTGCTCGATACCACCCGCTTCGCACTCGCCAAGTCCCGCGCTGCCTGAGGCACTGGCGTTTCGGTCGAGGTCCGGCGCGCCCCTGGACCTGGTCCTGCTCCCGGTCCCGTTCCCAGTCCCGTTCTCGTTCTCGTTCTCGTTCTCGTTCTCGTCACGTTTTTCGTGAGCGCTCACGAAAAACGTGACAAGAACGGGTGCCAGGCGG
>CALFRK010000067.1 GCA_937919625.1 uncultured Ilumatobacter sp. | reverse complement strand
ACCATGACGTGGGGGTCGCCGACCATGACGTGGGGGTCGCCGACCATGACGTGGGCGTCGCCGATGCGGGCGGACTCGGCGACGAAGACGATGTCGCACGACGGCGCGACCGAGGCGCCGAGCCCCATGGCACGGCCGTTGATCGCGGCGACGATCGGGATCTGGATGTCGATGTCGAGCATGTCCCAGACCAGGTTCTTGCCTTCCCGGCGGAGAGCTTCGAGCCGTCCGGGTTGTTGCAGACTCGGGAAGCAATCAAGTCACCCCCGTGAGAGAACACCTTGCCCGACCCGGTCAGCGAGGTCGTCGAAGCAATCATCGAACACCAGCCCGCCGCCCCATCGTGGTAGGCCAGCTCCTCCATCATCTCGAGCATCATCTCGAGGCCCTCCCACGCGGCAACTCCCGGGCCTCCGAGGTCATCTGGCACATACATCCGAAACGCTCCAGATGGCTTCATCAGTTCCACAGATCGATCGGCAGTCGCCGGGCGCGCTCGATCTCGTCGGACCGAGCCGCGATCGCAGACCGATCTCTCTCACACTCTCCAGCACGGAACTACCCATGAATCATGGTTCTAGAGTATTACTCCAGAAAAGTCAAATAGAACACGAGTACAACTTGGACAGGTGTGATAAGTTTGTTGGTGTGACGGTTCGAGCCCCGGTGACGGAACGATCGAGACGCACCCACGCCGACCTGGCCCGCGCCACCCACGACGAAGTCGCGCGCAGTGGCACCGTTCATGCCGACGCGATCGCAGCAGCAGCCGGTGTCTCGACCGCGACCTTCTACGCCTATTTCGAGAGCCACGACGACGCCCTCGCAGCAGCCCTCGACATCTCACTCAGAGCGGTCGTTGGTGTCGCCGAGCGACTGTTCCACATCGAGGCACTCATCGAGAACGGCATCTCGGCGGTGATCGACGACCTCGTCTCCCAAACGCACGAAGTGTTCCGGAGCGAGAGCCTCGTGATGCGAGCAGCGCTTGCTCGACTCTCGCTCCACCAGCCCACCCGTGAGGTCTACCGAGCCCACGAGGCCAGAAGCCTCGACCACCTGACCCGTCAGATCGAGCTCGGCCAGAAGGCCGGCATTCTCCGCGACGGACCATCCGATCGCCGAGCGACCTCACTCCTCATTGTGCTCCAAGGCATCCACAACCCGCTCCTCATCAAGAAACGAATCGACCCGCTGATCAGCAGCGACCTTCACCGAACGATCAGCGCCCTGCTCAGCCCAGCGTGAGCCACGAAGGGTCGACCGGGAATCATCCACCGCATGGTCGCATCGCAAGACGGCGCAACAGTCCCGACCGCCCTCGACGCGGGCCGTGCGGACTGAGTGTTCGGTGAATGCGTGAACTGGTTGCGCTGATAGTGCGCAAACTGTTCACGCGTTGCTTGGTGGTTGCCAGTGGGTACTCGTCCGGCGAGCACGAACAGAACGTCGCTGGGGTGCACCACTATCGCCGGCGGTCGCGGCCCGACCGACCTGACGTTACGACCGACGCCGAAGCGATTCGAAAACAGGTGAAACAAGACATCTCGGCGGGGTGGCCGATCAGTCAACCCCAGATGAAACAGAACCAACACCGCGAAGATCGGTCAGAATCGTCGTCATGGCCGCCTCGCTACCAGAACTCACACCGGACGATATTCAGGCGGCAAACGCTGCGATCAGCCCGTTCATCCGCCACACGCCGATCCTGGAGGTGCCCGGGAACGAGATCGGGGTCGACACCACGCTCGTGCTGAAGCTCGAGTACCTGCAACACAGCGGTTCGTTCAAGGGCCGCGGAGCGACCCACTTCATGGCGACCCAGCCGATCTCCGACAGCGGTGTCGTCGCCGCATCCGGAGGCAACCATGGAGCCGCTGTGGCCTGGGCGGCGCAACGATTCGGGCACGCAGCCCACATCTTCGTCCCGACCACGGCCAACCCTGCCAAGGTGGCTCGATTACTCGAATATGGCGCCGACGTACGACAAGTCGGAGCCGTGTACGGCGAGGCACTGGCAGCGGCCCAGGAGTTCCTGGCCGACCGTCACGGCACATCGATTCACGCCTACGACGACCCGATAGTGATGGCGGGAGCGGGCACGTGCGCACGCGAACTCGACCTCGAGGCACCGGGCCTGAATGCGGTGCTACTGGCATGCGGCGGCGGCGGCCTGTCTGGCAGTACCGCCGCCTGGTACGGCGACCGCACCGAGATCGTCGTGGTCGAGACAACCGGAACCGCCACCTACGCGGCAGCTGCGGAGCACGGTGCACCCGTGGATGTCGAAGTGTCGGGGATCGCCGCCGACGCGCTAGGGGCGACCCGGCTCGGCGCCCACCCGTGGGCGGCCCTGCACGGTGTCGGGGCCACCAGCGTGCTTGTGTCAGACAATGACGTGATGGCCGCCCGCCAACACCTGTGGAGATGGCTGCGGATCGTCGTCGAGCCGGCCGCCGCAGCGCCGATCGCAGCGCTGATGACGGGCGCCTGGCGCCCACAGACAGCTGGCGACCGGGTCGGTGTCGTTCTCTGCGGCGCCAACACCACCCTCGATCTCGCTCCCGCCGCGGCCCGCTGACAGCGCCTTCGTGACGCGCCGCCCCGGATAGGGCAGACTGTCGGCGTGACCGATATCGCTCGACCGACCGGTCGCACCGGGGAACAGCCCAGTGCGCACGACTATCAACTCGCCGACCGGTATCGACGCGAGGACGGGCGGGTGTTCCTGTCAGGGGCGCAGGCGATCGCCCGATTGCCTGTCGATCAAATCCGCATCGACCGCCGCAACGGCCTCAACACGGCAGCCTTCATCAGCGGCTACCAGGGATCGCCCGTTGGCACGTTCGGCGAAGAGGTCGAACGGGCATTGCGCACGATGCCCGACCTGCCGATCGTCAACCGACCGGGCGTCAACGAGGAACTCGCCGCCACGTCGGTGATGGGCAGCCAGCTGGCCGTCACGCTCGACGACTGCCAGTACGATGGCATTCTCGGCATCTGGTACGGCAAGGGCCCCGGCATCGACCGCGCCGGGGATGCGATCCGTCACGCCGTGTTCGCCAGCACCGCTCCGTACGGCGGCGTCGTCGCAGTCGTCGGCGACGATCCGAGCGCCAAGTCGTCGACCCTGCCCTCGTCGAGCGACGCCACGATGGTCGACCTGCACATGCCGCTGCTGTTCCCCGGCGACCCACAGGAAGCGCTCGACATCGCTCGCCACGCCGTGGCCCTGTCGCGGGCCTGCGGGATCTGGTCAGGTCTCAAGCTCGTCACACCCGTCGCCGACGGCACCGGAACCGTCGACGTGCACCCCGACCGCGTGATCCCGATCATCCCCACGATCGAGATCGACGGCGTGGTGTTCAAGCCGCAACCGAACGGACGCCTGATCACGCCCCACACGCTCGAGATGGAGCGCGAGTTCTTCGAGATCCGTACCGAACTGGCGCGTCGTTACGGCTCGATCAATCAGCTCAACCGTGTGACGGTGCGCACCGACCGGGACTGGATCGGCATCGCCGCCTGCGGACACACCTATCTCGAGGTGCGCGAGGCGTTGCAGGTGCTCGGCTTTGCCGACGACCGGGCCCTCCAGGACGCCGGCATCCGGCTGTTCCAGCTGTTGATGCCGATCCCGCTCGAGCGCAACGACGTGCGCCAATTCGCCGAGGGCCTGACCGAGATACTCGTGATCGAGGAGAAGAACCCGACGCTCGAGCTGCTGGTGCGCGACGCCCTCTACGACGTCACCGATCGGCCGCGGGTGTGGGGCAAGCGCGACGAGGACGGCTCGGTCCTCGTGCCCTACGACTCGCTGCTCGACGCCGAACGCCTGATGCCGGCTCTGCGGCATCACCTCGGCAAACGGCTCGGCGACCGCCTCGTACCCGAGCGAGCCAAGCCGGATCGTCAGCTGATCCCGCTGTCGGTCAACCGGGCGCCCTACTTCTGCTCGGGCTGTCCGCACAACACCAGCACCAGAGTCGAGCCCGGAACGCTGGTCGGCGGCGGTATCGGTTGCCACGCGATGGTGGCGTTCATGGAACCGGAGCGCACAGGTGATCTCGTCGGTCTGACGTGCATGGGTTCGGAGGGCGCCCAATGGATCGGCATGTCGCCATTCGTCGAGCGCAAACATCTCGTTCAGAACATCGGCGACGGCACCTTCTTCCACTCCGGGTCGCTGGCGATCAGGGCCTCGATCGCGGCGGGCATCGACATCACCTACAAGCTGCTCCACAACGGAACGGTCGCCATGACCGGCGGCCAGGACGCCCAGGGTGCCGTCGAGGTTCCCCAGATCGCGGCGATGCTGATGGCCGAGGGGGCGAAGCGGATCATCATCACCAGCGACGAACCCGAACGCCTGAAGGGCATGGCGATCCCCGCCGGCACCGAGGTGTGGGACCGCAGCCGGATCGGCGAAGCGCAACGTGTGCTGGCCGAGGTCAAGGGCACCACGATCCTGATCCATGACCAGGCGTGCGCCGCCCAGAAGCGACGTGGTCGCAGCCGTGGCACGATCGCAACGCCGAGCTTCCGGGTCGTCATCAACCAGCGCATCTGTGAGGGCTGCGGCGACTGCGGCGACCAATCGAACTGCCTGTCCGTGCAGCCGATCGACACCCCATACGGCCGCAAGACGGCGATCCACCAGACCAGCTGCAACTTTGATTTCTCGTGCATGAAGGGCGACTGCCCGGCCTTCGCCACGGTCACCGTCGACCCCGCAGCCAAGCAGCAACAACGCAATTCTCCGGTCGCTCCAGAACCCAAGTCGCTCGCCGTCCCGACGCCGATCGTCGATCCAGACATCTTCACCGTGCGTCTTTCCGGAATCGGCGGCACGGGGGTCATAACCGTCAGCCAGCTGATCGGCACGGCGGCCCTGTTCGACGGCTTCCATGTCCGCGGCCTCGATCAGACCGGGCTTTCGCAGAAGGCGGGGCCGGTCACCAGCGATGTGCGGATTTCGCGTGATCGGCCGACCTCGTCGAATCACGCCAACGCCGCCGGCGTCGACTGCTTCCTGGCGTTCGATCTGCTGGCAGCCGCCAGCGACTCGCACCGTGAGGGTGCCGTGCCGGGCCGCACGGTCGTGATCGGATCGGTCGACGTCGTGCCGACCGGCGACATGATCATTCACCCCGACAGCCGCAAGTACCCCGAGCAACTGGCGTTGTGCGGCCGCCTCGACCAGGTCTCGCGGCCAGACGCCAACCGCTATCTCGATGCCGGGGCGATCACCCGCGGGTTGTTCGGCGGTACTGCCACGGCAAACGTGCTGACGCTCGGCGCGGCGGTTCAGATCGGGGCGATACCAATCGAGCCGGCCAGCCTGGAACGGGCGATCGAGCTCAACGGCGTCGCCGTCGAGCAGAACATCGCCGCCTTCCGCTTCGGTCGTCAGTGGGCGGTCGATCCTGACATCGTCGAGGCTGCCGCCGGCTTCCAAGCACCTCGGATCGAGTCGCTCGACCGGATGATCGAGCGACTGGCCAGCGACCTCACCGACTTCCAGAACACCGCCTACGCCAACCGGTTCAGACAGTTGGTCGACTCGGCTAGCTCCGCCGAGCGGTCGGTCGACACCGATTCGACCGCCCTCACCGATGCCACGGCCCGCCATTTTCACAAGCTGATGGCCTACAAAGACGAGTACGAGGTCGCCAGGCTGGCGCTGCTCGACGAGTCGCGGCAGCGCTACCAGGTGGTTGGCGGCCCGGACACCAAGGTCACCTATCACCTGCACCCGCCGATGCTGCGAGCGATAGGCATGGATCGCAAGATCAAGTTCCGTCGAACTGGCGACCCGTCGTTCAAAGCGTTGCGGGCGATGAAGAGGCTGCGTGGCACGAAGGCCGATCCGTTCGGCCGGGCTGAGGTTCGCAAGCTCGAGCGCGCCATGGTGCCCGAGTACGAACAGGCGATCACCACCCTGCTGCAGCGCCTCACCGCAGCCAATCTCGACGAAGCCGTGGCGATCGCATCATTGCCCGATCAGGTCCGCGGCTACGAACACATCAAGCTCGGCAGAGCCACGGCCTATCGCGCCGAACTGGCCGAACGGCTGGCACGCTTCGTCCGATCCTGACCACCCCTGGCATGCGATGTTCGGCAGTCGCCAGATGCCCGTAGAGTGGGCGCATGCCAGCCGCCGGTGAGCATCATCCCGCGTTCGAAGAGTATTGCGAATGCATCTTCGAGCTGGCTGAGGACGAGGTCGAGGTCATCCAGGCCCGCATCGCTGATCGCCTCCAGGTCAGTCGACCAGCTGTCAGCGAGATGATCCGCCGGCTCGAGGCCGAGGGGCTCGTCACGAATGACAGAGCGATCGCCCTCACCCCGGCAGGCATGGTGCTCGCCCAGCAGATCGTCCGTCGCCATCGCTTGGCCGAACGCTTCCTGACCGACATCCTCAAGCTGTCGTGGGCAGAGGCGCACCACGAGGCCGGCAAGTGGGAACACGTCATCAGCGACCACGTCGAGGTGGCAATGAACCGCCTTCTCGGCCAACCAACCACCTGCCCGCACGGCAATCCAATCCCTGGTTCCGAGTATGTCGAACCCGATTCGTCACCGCTGTCCGAGCATCCGATCGGCGAGTCGTTCACGGTCCGCCGGATCCCCGAAGAACTCGAGTTCACACCCGGATTGCTGGAGTTCCTCGAAGAGTCGTCGCTCCGGCCGGGTTGCAGTGGAGTGGTCACCGGGTCGTCTCCTGACGGCACGTTGACAGTCGAGATCGATGGGCGCCACGTGGGGGTCGGCGCCTTTGCAAGTGAGCGGATCATGGTCACCTCGTGACTCGCCGCGTTGCTGGGGCGTTGGCCGTGGCAGCCGTGCTCACGCTGGGGGCGTGTGGCACCACCTACATCGACTCAGAGGTCACAGTCCCCGACACCGCGGTCGATGCCACAACTACGACCCTCACGCCCGTCAATCCCGACGCACCACTGTCCGAACTGCTGGCCGAGATCGAGACGCTGATGGTCGACCTCGACGAACGCATCATCGACCAGCGCGACCAGGTGGCCCGGCTCGAGCGCCTCGAAAGCGTGTGGTGGGCCGCCGAACGGCAAATTCGTGCCGATAATCCCGACGACGTATACAACTTCGAGCAGGCGATCGATCTCGCTCGCAGCGGCGTCGAGCGTCGCCGCCCGGCGGACGCCAGCAAGGGCTACAAGATCATCGCCGAAGTGATCGCCGACTACCTCGCCGTCGGCTGACGGCAGCTGGTTTCATCGGTTGTCAGCGGTACCGTCCCGGGCCATGTCGGCGCGCCGAACCATTCTCTTGTTGATTGGGTTGGCGCTGTATGGACTCAGCCTGTCTCTGTTGGTACGAGCCAACCTCGGACTCGCCCCATGGGACGTCTTCCATCAGGGCGTCGCCAAGGTAACCGGCCTCTCACTGGGCACCGTGATTGTGGGCACCAGCTTCGTGGTACTGACGCTCTGGATCCCACTCGGCCAGCGGCCCGGCGTTGGCACGTTCGCCAACGCTGTGCTCGTGGGCGTCGGGGTCGACGCCTTCTCGGCGGTGTTGCCCGACATCGACGGCACCGTCGCCCGATGGTTGTTGCTGATCGCCGGTGTTGTGCTGAACGGCGTGGCGACCGGCCTCTACATCGGAGCCGGCATGGGGCCGGGACCACGCGACGGCCTGATGACAGGCATCGCCCGGCGCGGCCACCCGATCCGGGTGGTACGGACATCGTTGGAACTAGCGGTATTGATCGCCGGCATCGCGCTCGGTGGATCGTTCGGTGTTGGCACGATCGCTTACGCGTTGGGTATCGGACCGCTGGTGCACATCTTCCTGCCGTGGTTCACTCGGCTCGGAGACGGCGGTCGATCGACAGCCATCGCGGCTGCACCGGCCTGAGTCAGGCGCCGAACTAGCGGAGCCGTTACTAGCGGAGCCGAACTAGCGGAGCCGTTACTAGCGGAGCCGAACTAGCGGAGCGGCGCCGGCAACTCGTCGTGGTGTACGACCGACAGCCGCTGTGTGCTGCGGGTCAGTGCCACATACAGCGCCCGCATCCCGTGTTGCTGATCGCTGACGATACGGCTCGGCTCGACGACCACGACCGCATCGAGTTCGAGACCCTTGATCACGCTGACGGGTACGACCGTGAGCAACTGGTCGAGACCCGTGCTGCCCGCCCGCCCGTGTTCGAGGCCGGCCGCCGTCAACGCATCCGAAACCTCATCGCAGAGGTCGTCAGGGGCCACCACCGCCACGCTGCCGGCCGCCAAGTCGGCGCGTAGCAGGCGGACCTCGTCGAGCACGCCGTCGACCAAGGACTCGGCCCAGATGACCCGCGGCCCAACATCGCCAAAGCGGACCGAATCAGGTATCCGCAGGCCCGGTGTTGCGACCGCCATGACCTTGTTGGCGAGCTCCATGATCTGGGCAGGGATGCGGTAACCGACCGACAACCCGATCACGCGTGGCGGTTTACGGTCGGGCAGGAACTCGAGCACCTCGTCCCAGTCGTCGGGCGCCAGCGGACCGGTCGCCTGAGCGATGTCACCGACGACGGTCATCGACCCGCTGAGCGACCGCCGCGTGGTCATCTTGAGCTGCATTGGGGTGAGGTCCTGGACCTCGTCGATCACGATGTGTCCGTAGGTGCGGATTTCGTCGAACTCGTCGATCTTGCCGTTCTTGCC
>CALFRK010000066.1 GCA_937919625.1 uncultured Ilumatobacter sp. | reverse complement strand
GGCCGGGGGTCAGGCGGGCCGGCGGGGGTTCGGGCCGGGGGTCAGGCGGGCCGCCAGGGTCAGGGCCAGGGTCAGGGTCTGGGGTCAGGGTCTGGGGTCAGGGTCTGGGGTCAGGGTCTGGGGTCAGGAGGGCCGGCGGGGCGGTACGGGGGAATGCGGCTGCTGCGTTGTCGGTGGTTGCCGTGGCCATCATCCCGATCGGGATCCCCCTCAGATCGGCGATGAACTGGGCCGTCGATGTTACGTACGCCGGCTGGTTCGGCTTGCCGCGATACGGCACGGGGGCCAGATACGGGGCATCGGTCTCGACCAGCATCCGGTCGAGCGGCACCAGCAAGGCGGCGGCCTGCACATCGGTTGCGGTCTTGAACGTGACGATCCCCGAGAAGCTGACGAAGGCACCGATCTCCAGACACCGGCTGGCCTCTTCGGCACCCCCCGTGAAACAGTGGAAGACGGTGCGCTCAGGGGTTCCCTCGGCGGCGAGCACGTCGAAGGTGTCTTCCCACGCATCGCGACTATGGATGATCAGCGGGAGATCGAGCTGGTGGGCGAGCTGGATCTGTTCGGCGAAGGCCTGGCGCTGCACATCGCGCGGAGAGTGCTCGTAGAAGTAGTCGAGGCCCGCCTCGCCGACCGCCACCACCCGCGGCTGGTCGAGCAGATCGGCGATCGTGGCGACGCCCTGGATCGCGTCGTGCGGATGCAGGCCGACGGTCGCCCACACGTCGGCGTGGTCGGCCGCCACGGCGATCGCAGCAAGGCTGGTGGCGCGGTCGCAACCGACCGTGATCATGCCGATCACCCGGTTGCTGCGAGCGTGCTGGATCGCCGCCGTCGTGCCGCCGGGCATCCGTTCGTCGTGAACGTGGCAGTGCGAATCAAAGAAGGTCGGCGCCACGTCGTCAGGTGATCCGCGGGAACAATGAGTCGCCTTTGGTAACGGTGAGGCCACCGGGATAACCGCCCCACGCCGCCGAATCGGGCAGGCGTTGGTCGGCGATATTGCTGGTGAACCCGATCCGTTCCCAAACGGTTTGGGCTGTCTGGGGTACCGCTGGGAAGGCCAACACCGACACGATTCGCAAGGCCTCGAGAGCGTCGCCCATCACGGCGTCGACCTCGGGGCCCGGCTCGGTTTTCCAGGGCTCGTTCGTTTCGAGATAGGCGTTGGTGGCGCGGATCAGCGACCAGGTGGCGTCGAGTGCCTTCGATGGGGCGACGTCGTTCCAGCCCCGCTGGGCACCCTCGAAGGCGGCGGAGGCGGCGGCGGCGAGCGGGCTGTCGGCGCGTGGAGCGGGGCCGATGCCACCACACTTCTTGGCGACCACCGTGGCGACGCGGGCGGCCAGGTTGCCGAAGTTGTTGGCGAGGTCGCTGTTGTACTTGGCGACCAGCCCCTCGTAGCTGAAGTCGCCGTCGGTGCCGTAGGGCGTTTCGGCCAGCACGTAGTACCTGAACCCGTCGACGCCAACCGTGTCGATCAGCTCCAGTGGGTTGACGGCGTTGCCACCGCTCTTGGCCATCTTCTCGCCGTCGACCAGCAGCCAGCCGCCAACACCCCAGCCCTTGGGCAGTTCGACGCCCGCTGACATCAGCATCGCCGGCCAGTACACGCAGTGGTGGCGGATGATGTCTTTGCCGATCAGGTGGTAGTCGACCGGCCACCAGTCGGTGTAGGTCTGCTCATTGTCGCCGAACCCGGTCGCCGACAGATAGTTGGTGAGGGCGTCGAACCACACATAGGTGACGTGTTTGGGGTCCCACGGCAGCGGGATGCCCCAGTCGAGGCTGGTGCGGCTGACGGAGAAGTCGCGCAGTCCACCGCGGATCAGGCCGAGCGCTTCGTTGGCGCGGTGGTCGGGCTTGATCGCACCCGGATGGGCGGCGTACCAGTCGAGCAGTCGGTCTTGAAAGCGGCTGAGCCGGAAGAAGTAGTTCTCTTCTTCGTAGGTGTCGACCAGCTTTTTGTGGATCGGGCACAGATCGCCCGGCAACAGCTCCTCGTCGGTGTAGTACTCCTCGCAGGCGACGCAGTATTTGCCGCTGTACACGCCGAGCTCGATGTCGCCGGCGTCGTAGCAGCGCTGGAGCAACTCGACCACGGCGGCCTTGTGGCGCGGCTCGGTGGTGCGGATGAAGTCGTCGTTGGCGATGTTCAGGCGTTCCCAGGCATGGGCGAACTTGGGAGCGATCTCGTCGGTGAATTCTTGAGGGGTCTGGCCGGCTGCTTGGGCGGCTTGCTGGATCTTGAGGCCGTGCTCGTCGGTGCCGGTGAGGTACTTGACCTCGTTGCCCATCAGGCGACTCCAGCGCGTCAGGGCGTCGCCGACGATGGTCGTGTAGGCGTGCCCCAAGTGGGGCTCGGCGTTGACGTAGTAGATCGGGGTCGTGACATAAAACCGGCTCACCCGAACGACGCTAGCGACCGAGCCCGCAGTTGGAGCGCAGGGTTACGGAATGGTCAGGTGTAACGCAAAGCGAACCGAAAGGCGCCTGGCACCTTTCCGTTCGGTTAGCGGAAGAAGCTGCGGCGAACTCGGCGGGTGCCGAGTTCGACACCGGCTGCGAACGTGCCGGCAGCCAGGCCTGCTGAGGCGACCCCGGCGACGGTGCGGCGGATCACGGTTTTGGTGCGGCGGCTGAAGATCACAACCGGCCAGCCGTGGGTGTGGGCGTGGCGTTCGAGTTTCGAGTCGGGGTTGACGGCGACGGGGTGTCCGACGGCGCTGAGCAACGGTAGGTCGCTGGCCGAGTCGCTGTAGCCGTAGCACTGCGCAAGGTCGTACCCCTCGAAGCGGGCGAGCGCCGTGATTGCGTCGACCTTGCCCTGGCCGTAGCAGAACGGGCCGTCGAGTTCGCCGGTGTAGACGCCGTCTTCGACCTTGCCGCGGGTTCCCAGGCCCGATGTCATCCCGAGCGAAATGGCGAGCGGTTCAACGATCTCCTGCGGCGCCGCCGACACGATGTAGGTGGCGCGACCGGCGTGACGGTGGATGTCGACCAGTTTTCGAGCCTCGGGGCGGATCTTGCCGAGCAGCGTGGGGAGCACCCGTTCGTTGAGCGCCAGCAGATCGTCTTGGCGTTGGCCCTTGACGAAGCCGAGAATTCGGTCGCGGGCGTCGTCGCTGGCGCCGGTGTCGTGGTCGCCGCGCAGCTTGAACGTGGCGGCCGACATGGCGTCTCGCACCAGCTCGTGGGTTGGCACCATCTTCATCGCCCGGGCTGCTTTGGCAAGCGTGAAGGCTGAAGATCCCGAGATCAGGGTGCGGTCGAGGTCGAAGAATGCGGCGCTGGGGCCGGCAACGGCAACCGACACGTATTCGTTCATACCAGCGAGGGTACCGACCGAGACCTGCGGGTTGCGGTCGGCCTGAGCTGGTGGAGAGCCGGTGGAGAGCC
>CALFRK010000065.1 GCA_937919625.1 uncultured Ilumatobacter sp. | reverse complement strand
CATGATCGAACCCGACGGCACCGGGTGGCGCGTCGACGGCCAACCATTCGACGCCATCGTGTTGGCTTCGCCGGCCCGCGCCGCGGCGCCTCTGCTGGCCACAGCATTCCCCGACGCCAGTGCCCAGCTCGACTCGTTCGAGCATGCCTCCGTTATCATGGTCCGGCTCACGGTGGCGGCCGATGCTTGGCCCGAGCAGCTTCGCGGACGCAGCGGGTACCTGGTGCCCAAACCCGATCAGCGATACGTCACGGCCGCCTCGTTCGCCTCTCAAAAGTGGGGTCATTGGACACCGGTCGACGGGTCCCAGATACTGCGCGTTTCGCTGGGCCGCGACGGTCTCCCGGTCGACCACCTCGATGACGATGCGGCACTCGCCGCCACCGTCGACGAAACCGGTCGGCATCTCGGATTCGACCTGCAGCCCGGTCAGATATCAATCACACGGTGGACCGGTGCGTTTCCGCAATATCGCCCCCACCACCACCGGTTGGTTGCCGGCCTCCAGGTCGCCCTGCCGCGGTCGATCGGTCTCGCAGGGGCGAGCTATCACGGAATCGGTATCCCAGCCTGCATCAACAGCGCCCAGCGCGCCGTCATCCGGATCAAGGAATCGATCCCCATTGCCGATCAATTCCTGACATGATTGATCTGATGGCCGGGCGCGAGCACACACAAATGAGCCCTCGCATGGTTCGCGCCGTGGCCTCGATGGTCGCCCTCGCCAGCCTCGGACTGTCCGCCTGCGGCGACTCGGGTGAGCCAACCGCCGAAGCAGCGACCACCACGGTGCCTGTTTCGGCATCCACCACTACGGCCACACCTACGACCACCAGCACAACCACCACCGTCGCCCCAACTACAACTACGGCCACCCCGACCACCAGCACCTCGCCCAGCACCAGCACCAGCACCAGCACCACGTCGACCACCGCAGTGGTCCAAAAGACCGAGCCGATCGCTCCCCCGTCCGACGCCTACGCCAAGGAGCCGGTGATCGAGATGGGATCGATCGCGATCCCAAAGCTCGGCGTCGACATGACGCTGTACGAGGGCATTCGGCTCACCACGCTCGACTATGGGCCGGGACACTGGCCAGGAACCGCTCTGCCCGGCGAAGTGGGCAATGTCGTCATCGCCGGACATCGCACCAGCAAGCACAAGGTTTTCCGTAACGTCGACCAGCTCGTGCCTGGCGATGAGATCATCTTCACCGACGATGCCGGCGTGCACGTGTATCTCGTGAACCGGGTCGAAATCCTCCAGCCGACAGCCATCTGGATCGTCGATCCGACCGAAACCGCAACAGCCACGCTGTTTGCGTGTCACCCGCCCGGGTCGACGGCCCAACGCATTGTGGTCTTCGCCGACCTCGCCCCCTGATGTTCGACAGCCCGACCGGCGTCGGGCGCTCGAAACGCCCGACCATCGCATTGCTCGCTGGCGCGCTGGTCGCCATCTCGATGCCCCCGTGGGGTTTCTGGCCACTCGCCTTTGTTGGTGTCATCGCGTTCGAAAATGCGCTAGGCGACTCGCTCACGCGCCGCCAACGTGGATGGGCAGGTTTCGCATTCGGCGCCGCCTGGATGTACATCGCGATGGCGTGGATGTGGTACCTGACGGTGCCCGGCTACCTGCTGACGTGCGCCATGTTCGCAGCGTTGCACGCGCTCGCCGCCGCTTTCGCTCCCACCGGACCGTGGCGCACGGTCGGCCGACCGGCCGCTCACACTCTGGTCGAGACCGTACGCATGTCGGTCCCGTTCGGGGGCGCGCCACTCGCCACGCTTGGAATCTCGCAGGCAGGTGGGCCGCTGCTCGGCATGGCTCGCCTCGGTGGCGTGATCCTGCTCACGTGGGTGGTGTTCCAGATCGGGTTCGCCCTGGCCGGGCCGGCGCTGCGCGTTTTTGAGCTGGTCGCCCGCAAACGCACCGGCGTCGGCGCCCAGCCACACGGCTTCGTCGCCCTGGCTACCATCGTCGTGTTGATCGTGCTGGCGGCACTCGCCCCGGAAGGCTCGAACGTCGACGCCAAACCGCTCACGATCGCAGCCGTACAGGGAGGCGGCGAACAGGGAACGAGCGCCCTCGATGTGCCGAGCTCGCGGGTGACGCAGGCCCACCTAGACGCCACCGCCACGATCGACCCCAACCCCGAGCTCGACCTGGTGGTGTGGCCTGAAAACGGCGTCGACGTCAACCGCCAGCCGTTCGAGGGCAGCGAGGCCCATCTTGCGATCGCCGACGAGGCTGCTCGTCTCGGCGTGCCGTTCTCGGTCGGCGTCACCGTCGACTCTGAGTTCTCGGCACACCCCAGCGCTGACAGCTTCGTCAACGCTCAGGTGATCGTGACGCCAGACGGCAACGTGACCAGCTCGTACGAGAAGGTCCACATCGTGCCATTCGGCGAATATGTCCCGATGCGCGGCCTGCTCGAAGCGCTGGGCGCTCCTCTCGATCAGATTCCGTCCGACGCTATGCCTGGGCGCGACCCCGCACGGATCGAGTTGCCCGACGGCACCCGGCTGGGCGTGATGATCTCGTGGGAGGTTTTCTTCGCAGACCGCGGACGGGCCGCCGGCGGCGGAGCAATTCTGCTCAATCCGACCAACGGAGCGAGCTATTCGGGAACGATCCTGCAAACCCAGCAGGTCGCGTCGAGCAAGCTGCGGGCGGTCGAGACCGGTCGTTGGGTCGTGCAGGTTTCGCCGACCGGCTTCTCCGCATTCGTCTCGCCCGACGGTCGAGTGTTTCAACGCACTGGCGTCAGCGAGCGCAAGGTGATCACGATGGACGTGCCGTTGCGGGAAGGGTCAACTTGGTACTCCGCGATCGGCGACTGGCCCTGGATCCTGCTCGTCATCGCCCTGCTCGGCACAGCACTCTGGTTCGGTGAATGGCACCCTCGCCGAGATGCCCAATCCGCCTCATGACTCGGCGCCGCTCGGGGTCGGGCCTCAGGCCTCGAGCATCAATGTGACGGGTCCGTCGTTCACGACCTCGACCCGCATCTCGGTGCGAAACTGTCCCGTCGCCACGGTCGCACCCAAACTGCTCAGATGTGCAGTGACGCGATCGACCAGCGGTTCGGCCTGTTCTGGCCGGGCGGCGTCGATCCAGCTCGGGCGGCGACCCTTGTCGGTGTTGCCATACAGCGTGAACTGGCTGACGATCAACACCTCTGCCGACTCACCGACCTCGGCTCGATTGGCGAGTGAGCGGTTCATCACGCCATCAGCATCATCGAGGACTCGTAGATGCCAAATCTTCTCGGCCAGCTTGACCGCACGCGCCTCATCGTCGTCGTGGGTGACCCCCACAAACACACACAAGCCACGCCCGATCGCGCCCACCACGCTCGCCGAACCATCGGGGGCGACGACCTCGACGCCTGCTCGGATCACTCGTTGCACCATGCCCCGCATGACCGAAGACTGCCACGGTGGGTGCAATCAGGAACAATGGATAGGTGAACAACGAACAACCAGAGACCCTGCGTATCGGTTCTGAAGCGACCGAGGTCGAGATCGACCCTGGCCGCGGTGGCCGGATCGTCCAGATCACGTTTCGAGGGGTCCGTTTGTTGATCGGCGAAGATTCGGTCAGGGCGCTTGGCGACCCGATCCGATGGGGGTGCTACCCGATGGCGCCATGGGCCGGCCGAATCCGCGAAGGACGGTTCGAGTTCGGCGGCCTTGTCCATCAGCTACCTGTTGGCGACGACGGTCATGCCATCCACGGCGTCGGATACACGTCCGCCTGGAGCATCGATGACCACACCGCGACGATGCTTGAACTATCGCTCGAACTGCCAACCGACGACACCTGGCGATTCGGAGGCCACGTCCATCAACGGATCTCGGTCGACGGCGACGGCGACGGCGACGGCGACGGCGACGGCGACAAGATCGTGCTCGAACTGACGGTCACCGCCGCCGATCAACCGTTCCCGGCCGCGATTGGTTGGCACCCGTGGTTTCGCAAGCCCGATCGGCTCGAGTTCGACCCGGTGGCGATGTATCGCCGGGTCGACGGGATCGCCATCGACGAGCGGATCGAGGTGCAGCCAGGTCCGTGGGACGACTGCTTCATCAACGCCGAACCGATCATTGCCGTCATCGACGGCGTCAGGGTGCGGCTGACATCGGACTGCACGGAGTGGGTCGTGTACGACACGCCCGAACATGCCACCTGCATCGAGCCACAATCCGGTCCACCTGATGCGTTCAACATTCGGCCCGAAGTGCTCGCGCCCGGTCAGATGCTGAGCCGATCATTCCGGATCGGGCTCACCCGCTGATGCCTGCGGCCTGACGAGCAGCTGGCGGCCGTGAAGGTGACGAGCCCGCCCGTTCTCGATATTACTCAACGGTAACGGGCCGCCGATAGCCTGTCCGGATGCCGAAAACGGCCGGGCTCGACCCGGACGCGCCCCTGTCGCTCGCCTATCTGACCTACCGGGGCAAGCCCCACGTCGGCGGTCAGGGTGTCTACACCCGCCATCTCACTAAGGCACTGGTCGACCTCGGCCATTCGGTCGAGGTACTCGGCGGACAGCCATACGCGGTTCTCGACGAGCGCGTCAAACTCACCAAGCTTGCCAGCCTCGACCTGTTCAACGACCAGTACCCGGGCCGCTTTCCCGCCTACTGGGAGTTCAAGACCAGGTACGACTTCCTAGAGATCGCCCAGTTCTCAACCGGCGTCTTCCCCGAGCCGCTGGCGTTCAGC
>CALFRK010000064.1 GCA_937919625.1 uncultured Ilumatobacter sp. | reverse complement strand
CGCAATCGAAGTACGTTGAACTCAGCCGTCAACGACGCTCGATCCTGATCGAGACAGCGCGGAGAGAGAATGCGCCGGGCGGCGTTCGCCATGTTGTCGAGCGTCATCGGCATCGCCGAATCGAGCAGCAGGCTCGCAAACGCGTTCCGAAGCATTCGAACGTTCTCGACCCCGACCAGCGGCTCGGCGTACTGCGCCATTTCAATCACGTAATCCAACGTTCTTGCGCCACTCCGTTCGAACGCCTTGACTGCTTCGTCAATCGTTTTGGTCGCCCACGCTTCGCGCGCGTCGGCGAAGTCGTCCGAATCTTCGAAGTCGTTCAGATCGTCATCGAACGACGCCTCTCCCGCGAGGTACGTCTGAATCGCATCCGTGGCGGCGTCCTGCACGTCGTCTGCGTAGCTCGCGGCACCGCCGCGCTTGATCGCATCGATCCAGTAGTTCACCGCTTCGGCGGCTGGGCTTCGGAACGTCTTCGTAGACGCAGCTTCGGGGTCAGCGAAGATCGTTCGCTCGGCGATCTGCACAAGGAACGCTTCGGAAGGCGAATCGACGGGAAGCGGCATCGGTGCGTCCGCGACGAACGACGGCATGACTTCGGGTGCGTACTCGTCTTCTTCGTCAGGTTCGGGCGGAACGGGAGCGCCGGGCGCCCCCATCGGCTGAATCGACAACCCGCGTTCGGCGAGCCCCTTGTAGAACCCGTTCGCGTAGAGCGTGACAAGCGCGTCAACCGCCATGATCAGCGTTTCGTACGACGACCCCTTGATCGGAACGGGCGCGATGTATCCGCCTGCGAACGTCGTCGTCGGATCGACCATTGCGATCCCGAATCGCCCCGACTTTCGCTGCGTCACCGCGCCGATCTGCGCGCCTTCAAGACGTGCGTCAGGCGGGAACGTTCCGACCATGACAATCGTTGTCCTGCCCGATTCTTCGCTCGACCTGACGAATTGCGTCCACGGGATCTTCGGCCATGCAGCTTCGGCAGCCTTCGTCGCGCGAGCAACGGAACCGACCAGCGGCGCGGAACCTTCGAACAGGTACAGATCGGGACGCGTTGCCGATGTCTCGGCAATCTCCGCTGCCGATTGCTTCATCGCTTCGATCTGCGACGGCGTTGCAGGACCGACCAGCTTCACGAAGCCTTCGTGCGCGAGCACGACCCACTTCGTATTCTTCGGCGCGAGTCGAACGGGGAGCATCGCGCTCGCGGTCAGAATCGCGGACGTTTTGAAGCCGGTCGAATCGACAAGGATGATCGAACGCTGCCCGTTGGCAGCCTTGCCCGGTCCCTCGACGGTGCGGGACGAATCGTTGAACCAGACGCGCATCCCCGGAACGAAGTCCGAGACGTGCGTCAGTTCGAAGTCCCACGGCGGAACCGTTCGCCCGGCGTTTTCGTGGTATGCCGTCCACGCGTACTTGATCTTGTCTGCGTTCGCGCCTTCGAACGCCACGACCTGTGACGCGGCGAGAGCCGCCGTGCCCGGATTGATGCGCGAACCCGTCGAACCCTGGTACGAACCGGACAGCGCCGAGACAGTCAGGAACCCGTCGGCGTCGATCCATTCGATGACCCACCGCTTCGCGCCGCCGTCGAGCGTGACGACCTGATGGATCTTGAACGCGCCTTGCGCATGGATGACAGGCGGGGGCGGTCCCACGGGAGCGATCTGCGTTCCGTACGCCGACGCCTTTGCATTTGCGAGCAGTCGCTTGCTCGCGGCAACGCGATAGGCGATGTACCGATTGATCCAGGCGATCACCGCGTCCTGATCAGGGATGACGTTCGGCGGGCTCGCGGCGAGGATTCGCAGTTCGGCCAGATCGTCAGCTTCCTTGAGGTAGCTTCCGCCCTTGCCGTCTCCGACGTTCGCGCCGAACGTCACAGACCACCACGACGACGGGCTGCCGCGATGCGTCGTGAAGATTCGCTGCGTCACCTTGTTCTTGACGTTGGCGTCTGCGTTCGGGAACGCGACAAGGAACGCATCGATCTGCGTCTTGTTTTCCCCGCTGTACCACCCCCACGCAAGCGCGTCGAGCGTAGTGTGCTGTTCGTTCGACAGTCCTTCGGGAGCGGGCGCGGGCGGAACGTACGTGGGAACGACGGCGAGAGGCGCGTACGGCGGAACGGTCGGAATCGCAGGCGCCGTGTTGTACGCCTGCACGGCGTCACGTAGCTCATCGCGCGCAGCGTTGAACGCAACGCCGACGGGGTTCGTCGCCGTCTCCCAGCGCCAATCAGCCGCCGTCGCGCCGGGGTACGTTGACACGAACGTCGCGTACGGCGTTCCCAGCATGCGGATCACGTTCCGCGCGAGTTCTAGGAACCCGTCGGGCTCGACTCCCGCTGCCGTGTCGGCGAGCAACCGAATGTGATCCGCGTGCTCTGCGAAAGGCCCGCCGAACCGCTTGCACAGATCGGCGAAGTGCAGGATCGCTTGAATGACGCGAACGCGCGCTACGCGTTCTCCGAGATCACTTCGCCCGGGAAAGGCGGCGTGAATCTCGGCACGTTCAGCCTCCGTGGGGGGCGGCAGTTCGCCGAGAAAAACCCGACGAACCGCCGTACCCAGGAGAACGAACTTCGCTGCTCGTTCGCCGTTCATTCGATCAGAATCCCACGTCCTGTGCGAGCGTTCCGAGTCCCGCGCCGAGAATCGGCGGGGCACTCTGCGCCTTCGGAGCCGACACGATCCCGTGCGCCGCCTTGTGCGCCGTCCAGGCGACGGCGACTTCGGCCATGCTCATGCCGCCGCGCGTCTTCTCACCGACGAACGCCTGATACGAACCGGGCTTCGCCGTGCGCTTCACCTTCGGCGCGGCAGGCGTTCCGGCGGCAGCGGGCGCGCTACCTCCGACGCCAGCGGCGATGGTCGCCTGCGCTTCGGTCAGACCCGCCGCCATGAACGCGTCGATCTTGCGCTGCATGCGAACGCCCATCTTCGGCGGCTTCGGAGCCTTCGTGCTCGCGCGAGCCTTCGGAACCGCCGACGTGTTCTTGAAGTAGACCAGTTCGGAGCCGCCGTCGTCGGCGATCAGCGAAACGATCCAGTCGTTCGCATCCGCGTCGTACTCAGCCGACGCGATCTTGCCGACGAACGTCGTTCCCTTGACCTTGCGGCCCAGCTTGCTCCGCTTCGCCGTGGCGAGCCGCTTCGGCATCTTCGGCGTTCCCGTGGACGTGGACGCAGCCGTGCTCGGGGGCCGCGTTCCGCCGAGTGCAACGGTGTGCGACTCCGCGCCCTTCGTCAGCGTCACGTACCAGACCTTCTTGCCTTCGACCGTTCGCTGCTTCGCGTCCGTGACCTTGCCGGCGAATCCCTTGTTCGGGCTCGTCTTGAGCGTGATCCGCCGCTGCGTTCCGATCAGGCTCGCAGCCTTCGCGCTGCCGATCTTGATCTTCAACTCGCCGGCCTTGCGGAGCGCGGACGCTTCCGCGCGCTGCTCGGCGAGAGACAGGGAAGCGCGACCGTCGCCCTTGCCCTTGGCCTTGCGCCGCGCCGCAACGCTCCCCGCGTACTCGGGATCGAGCGCAGCGCGGCGCGACTTCGCGCTCGCCATGCACGCATCGGCGATCACCTTGTCCACCATGGACAGCCCCTCGGAGATTGCGCCGTCCATCGACGCGAACCCCTTCTTCTCGATGTTCTCCTTTCCGGCGTACCACTTCGGATCGCGGCGCGCGGCGACGGACCACTTGCCGTCACCCTCAGAGGCGACGACGATGGTCGCGTAGTTCATCTTGCGGACCAGCAGAATCGTCGGGAGCCCGGCGGGACCGAACACGACTTCGCCCGTCCAGCGACCGACGATGGAACTCGGGGGCGCGGCGGCGATCTTCGTGCGGTACTGCGTCAGCAGTTCGACCGCAGCCGTCACCGCAACGTCCTTCACTTCGTCGCCGTTCGGCGCGTCAGAGCGATGCGCGCCCTTCCACATGGTCACGCTGCCGTCGGGGGATTCCAGCACCATCGCGCCCAGGCGCTCGGGCGGAACGAACAGGACGTGCAGGCGACCGCGACCGGAGTCAACGCCAACAGCGCCGTTCCCCATGATCGCAGCGGGTGTCGTGGCGGTGCCACCGACGACTGTGAGCTTGAAACCGTTCGACATTTCGGAGCCTCTACTTTCTTTGGTTCCAGAGCGCGAGCCCTGCGATTCCGGCGACAACCGCGCCCGCGACGAGAACAATTCTGCCTTCATCCGAAGGCGCATGCAAGGTATCTGGTTTCGACACAAGATCGGGCAGATTCGCAGCGGGCAACGGATCAAGTCCGTCCCGAATCAGCCCCTCGTTTCGTACAGCTTCGCGCTCGCGGAATGCGACTGCCGCTGACCACTGCTTGTCCTGCTTGCGCATGTATTCGCGGTTCAGCGACGACTGTTCCCACGCGATCAGAACCTCGCTCATGTTCGAAATCGCCCACGCGGCAGCCAGCGCCGTTATTGCGATTCCTGCAACGACGCCGACGATCAGCGGCGCCGTCCACGCGCCACCGAACTCGCTGGAAAGCACGGCGCGAGACGCGGGGGATGCGCCCCAACCATGCTGCGCGATGACCGGACCTTGCAGTGCAACGCCCAGATCACCGGAGACGATCACGTTCCCCGCATCGTCCACGGGGTACGCATTGCCGTAGAATCCTTCCGCCAGTCCGTAGTACCGCGCGTGTAGGTGATTGAACTGCCGTTGCAACTCGCGTTGCGAAGCACTCCACGTCCCTTTGTTCTTGTCGAACTGCCGCAGCCACGAACGCTGCATATCGAGAACGGCGCGAATCGCCACCAGCTTGTCGGCGAACTGCTTCACCGCAGCTTCTTGCTTGTCCTTGTTCCAACGCGCAGCAACGGACGCCTTGAACTCAGCGTACGAATCCTCCACGCCTTCCCAGGCGGTTCCCTTGCGCAGTCGGTTGTGCCACCACTGCCACGTTTCCGAAGTCGGCCAGAACACTTCGCTCGACGTGTTCCAGTCCTGCGCAACGTCGCCGAACCCGTCGTTCGTCTCGCCGTTCATCTGCTTGCCGTCGTTGACCATGACGACGGCGAACGCGTATCGCGTAGCGGTGCCGTCGTCGCCGACGAACTTCGCAGTGGGACGCTTCCCTACGACAACCCTCGGCTGCGCGTAGACGACAGATCGAACACGACGGGGCATGACTTACTCGATTCCCAGCAATGCGAGCCAGGAACCGCGAGCCTTGCCGCGAACCTTGCCGCCAGCCTTCGACGGAGCGCCGAGAGCGATCAGCGCGCCGTCTTCGATTGCGATGCGGATCTGATCCGGTCGCGCGTTCGTCTGCGGAACCTCGGCAGCCAGGAACACGCCGTTCCCCAGATCCACGATTCCGACGTTCACGCCCGGTCGCGTGTTCACGGACAGCGACGGCGTGATCGAAGTGACCTTCGACAGACCGCCGGAAGGCGACGACCCACGACGACCCGGCTGCGCGCGAAGCCCCCGACCGGCCCGCTGAACCATGTTCGACGCGTCTTCGAACCAGCCCTCAGCGGAATCCTCGTCCTCGTCGGACTCCACTTCCCGCATGCGCGAATGCGCGGGAGCGGGAGCGTTCCGAAGTTCGGTGTTCGCCCGTTCCAGCCGTTCGACGCGAGCCGCCGACTTCTTGAGCGCATTCGCAAGACGCTTCTGCGCGCGAGCGTCCTTCTTCATCTGCTGTTCGTAGCGGGCTTCGGACCATCCGCGCCGATTGGCAGGAACGGCGACACCACGAATGACTCTCGTGACGAACTGCGCGGCCTGATCGAGATAGCCGCCGCCGCCGAAGTCGTCGTTCGGGCGGGGGGCAGGGAGTCGTCGCATGCGATTGCGGTTCATGGGTTCAGTTCCTCAGACGTTCGCCTGCGCGTAGACCATGACGCGCTGCTTTATTGTTCCGGGGTTGCGAACAACCCGCCACGTATTGAACGTTTCCATCGTCTTTCGCTCGGGGTGGAACAGGCGAACTACGCCCGTGAACACACCGCGCGAGCGAACCATGCGAACGCCCAGGTTGTGAACTTCCGTCCCCGGCTTGCCGCGCGGATGCGCAACGTCGCCGTTGACTGCGTAGAGGCGAAGCGCGGCGTTCGGAAGCACACGCGCTGCGCGTTCTTCGCCGAGTACCTCCGCTTCGACATCAGCCTGATCGATGTCCGCGTCCGTCAGACCTTCGTTCTGATACGCGGCCCCGTCGTCCTCGGGCTCGGGAGCGGGCACCGGAGCAGGAACGGAGCCGGGAATCAGCGGGGCAGCTACCGGAGCCCCCGAAGTGGGCGCCGTGGCGCTCGGAGCGGACGCGTTTGCAGGTCGGTCGAACTTGAGCCAACTGACGATCTGCCCGATGACGATCTGGCGTCCTGCGACAGTCGCGCGCCACAAACGCATCTTCGCAATCCGCTTGTCGCTGATCCGAACGTAGCCCGAACCGATGTACTTCACACCGCGTTCGTTCTGACGCTGCGCGAACTCATAGTGCGCGCGATGCGCGTCACGCTTGCGATCCCCCGTGGGGCGGCGGGGCAGCCCGACCGGCGTGACGTGTCCGCGCCGTGCCTTGATCCCGCCGTGGATGTGCTGCGGACGCCCGACGACGGTGAACGACAGCTTCTTCTTGTCCAGCTTCGGCGCGGAACCGGCGACCAGTTCGTGACCGATGCGCTTGTTCTCGCCGGGCGGGCCGTACCCCAGATCCGAATTGTCGCGTTGCGTCACGGTGGACTCCTTTTCGGGCACAGCCTTTTCGGGCGAGAGAGTAGCACTCTCGGCGGGCGCATCCTCGCCCTTTCCAGTCAACAGCCTGCGGAAGAACCGGCGTACGCGCACAGCCGCTTCGGCTCCGCTTTCCGATCCGCCCGTCGCGTCCCTGCGCTTCGCTTCCAACCCCTGCGCTTTCGATCCCTGCGCTTCCGATCCCTGCGCTTTCGCGCAGAACGCTTGCGCTACGTGAACCTCGTAGGAACCGAGTTCCGTGTTGAACGTTCCGACGCGCCACAGGTCGAACGTTTCGCCGCTCAGATCCGCCGTGCCTTCGTACTTCCCGCCCCGCGCCATTGCAGCGATGATGGTGCGATAGCGTTCGTCGCCGCGCACGACCGTTTCGCGCAGTTCCATGTTCGCCAGAACAAGAAAATCACGCGTCGGATCGATGTAGCGAGCAGCGGTCATACCACGCGCTCCAATTCCAGAATCTCGCCAGTCACGGGATCACGAACGCGCTTCCGCTGCATCGTTCGAACTTCGATTCCAGCGACACCCGAACGGGAGTTCCCGCCGCGACCCTGCCGCCGTTGCAGCATGTACGAACGGGAAAGGTCCGCTTCCCTGTACCCGTACATGCCGAGTCGCGCCGACGGGTCATCGACGTACCACTTCCCTGCGATCTTGTAGCGGGTCAGGCAGTGGTACAGCCCCGGCTTCCCGGGCTCCGTCTTCGTCGTCAAGAACACTTCGGCGTGAATGCTGTTCGGACGCAATCGCTGGGCGACTGCGAACCCCTCGTCGCCCGGGTAGCGCAGCGGATCGCGTTCGTCACGCGGAGTCAGCGCCCGATAGCCGCGAGCGATCAGTTCGCCCGCACGAATCGCCGACAACGCGTCACAATCCTCCTGCCCTTCCATGAGCGTGTTCAAGTAGTCCGACCAGACTTCACCAACCTCTCGCCGGTACACGACGCCCGACTCATAGAGGTACGGAAGCGGGCGCTCGCCGCGTGTCCGCGCCCGCTGATCCATTTCCGTGATGATGATCGCGTTCTCCTGCGCGAGCCAGTTCAGCAGGCGAACCGCTCCACGTTCAGCGAACGTCAATCGAACTACGATGTCCATCGAATCACGCCTTCGCGTACAGCTTGCCGGCGTCCAGCGTGCTCTCGTCCAGCCCGCGCGCATCCGCGTACTGCCCGCGTCGGTTGATCAGTTCGCCCTGAGACAGCATCGGCTGTGCCAGTTCGACGCCACGCGCACCCGCCGCCTTGTAGACGACGAACTTCTGATCCTTCGCGTTGATCAGGAATCCGTCGAATCGTCCGCGCTTGACCGCGTTCGCCCGTGCCGACCACGCCTGCGTCCCGAACTTGACCGGATCGGCAGGCTGCCCGTTGCTCCCGATCACGTAGAGCGGCACGTACGCGTCGATCCCGGGGTCTGCGAACCCGCCGAGTTCCGACCAGTGAACGCCTTCGGCTTCCTTCATGGCGTCGTCCCACTGATCCTCGGTCGCACCCTCGGCGTACTCGCCCGGCGCCGGAACCGAACCCGGCGTCAGCTTGCCGCCCTTCGGACCCTTCGGACCCTTCGGCGCGGGACCGTCGTCGCTGGACGAACCGCCGCCGCCACCGCCGGCCTTGAGCACCAGCGCGACCGACCAGATCGCCAGGGGGACGGGGAACGGCGCGGGGGGCGGCGCGGGGAACGTACCCATGAGCTTCGCTCCGCTGACCTTGCCGGTGATTCCGACCTTCCCGATCTTCGCCGCCGCCTTCGCCTTCGTGATCGCTTCCTTGCGCGAGCCCGCGATCAGCCGAACGATCAGCTTGCCGTTCTGCGTGTAGTGCTTCCCCTTGAGGTTCTTCCCGATCAGCGCGAACGTCTCCTTCGGCTTGAGAGCCTTCGGCTTGTTCTTCTTCCCGAACACGTCGAGCGAGCCCTGTCCGTCATCGAACAGCTTCTCAAGGTAGTCCTCATCGGCGTACTCGTCGCCGAACTCGGGGGAGACGATGATCGCGTCACGCGACGGACGCTGCGAGCGCCGAACGTTCTTGCTGTTCGGGAAGCTACTGATTCGCGCATAGGCGCGTCGTGCAGCAGCAGCGTTCTTCGCCGGCATGGAGTACCGCTGCGGATTCCAGTTCCCTTCGGTGAAGTTGACGAACGAATGCCAGTCGCTCGCCCGGTACTCCCCGTTCGACGTGTCCGGTCCCCACACTTCGCGTGCGGGGCGATACCCGAACGCATCAACGACGCGCTTGACAGCGTTCTTGTCGTCAAGGAACGCGGCCCATTCGGTCGGATCCTCGCCCCGCGACCATCCGCGCTGCGTCAGCTTGTTCGGCGACCACTTGTTCGTCCGCGCGAAGTTCGCCGCGTTGATCCACTCGCGGAACGTCAGACCCTCGTCGTTCGTCTTCCCTTCGAACTGGAAGTACGGATTCGTCGTCGCGTCAAGGTGCTCCGAATCGAGCGTTGCTTCGCCGAGCGCCGTCTTCGCAGCCTCGTTCGCCACCGCCTTGCGGCCCTTCTCCGTCAGACGGAAGATCGAACCGTCGGGCGACTGCTTCACGCGGATTACGACGCCCGTCATCAGCAGCGCGACGTACGCAGCCCGACGCGCGAGCGGAGCGGAGCGCAGCACTTCCACGTCGGAGTCTTCGGCGTCGGCAGACGCCAGTTCTTCCATCGCGCCCCGGAACGCGTACGCGGACACCTTCGGCAGCTTGAACGGCTTCGCGCCGAATGCGGGGCTGTTGCTCATGCACGGGCAGCCAGCGCCGAGCCCGTCAGAGCCCAGGTAGCCGGCGGTTCCGGGTGCGAGCGCCGTGATCGCGTCGAGCACTTCGCGTGCCTGCGTACCCGTGAAGCTGACCTTCGCTGCGCGTCGAACGTGTCGCAGCCCGGCGATGCAGGACGCGCGAACGTCCCCGGCGGTTTCGCCCAGGCTGTACGCCTTCGTCGCGTACGCAATCGCGTCGGCGACGTGCTCAGTCGTTGCGGGCGCTCCGCTCTGTGCGTTCCGACGCCTGCCGTGCCCGCGTCCGGTGGGAGACTTGCCGCTGTTCTTGCCGGGACGGGGGGCGCCCTTGCCGCGTCGTCCGAAGTTCTCGTCGCTGTTGCTCATGCTGTGCTCCTGTTCCTGTTCGTCTCCGAACGCTGTATCAAGACTGGCGTAGTGCCGTTCTACTGCAAGCGCAGCAGCGGCCCGCGACGGCAGGACGGGTGAGCCGGTCGCTTCCGATCCATCCGTGTTCAAGACACGGACATAGGCGTGCGGCGCAAGAAGGGTAGCCGCCCACCCCTTCTTGGGGCCGTGGTGGGCGCGTGAAACGCGGTACTGGATCCACCCACGGCGCGGGTGCGGAAGTTCACCGAGATACCACGCAGTCGGCTTGCCGCCCTTCGCCCACGCAGCATTGGTGCGCCAGTGGGCTAGATTCTTCACGATTCCCCCGAAGTCGTCATCGTTCATGCTGTGCTCCTGTTCCTGTTCGTCTCCGAACGCTTCGTTGCCTGCAATGGTTGTCGGAATGCTGTATCCCATCGCGCGCATCGCAGCGTCGAATCGCTGTGCTCCGCGCAGACGCGTGAACGCGTTGAGTCGATCACCGTCGTTGAGAAACACGGCGGTTTCCCCGCCAGAAACGCGCCGGGAAGACGACACGAGCAATCGCTTCGTGCTCTTGACCTTGCCCGTCTCCGTCAGGTACGCGAACGGCACCGTCAGCTTGTAGACGCGCCCGATGACGCGCGGCGCGAGAGCCTTCGGCTGACCCACGGGACGCGCCACCGGACGGCGAGCGCCAAAGGCGTCATCGCCGAAGTCGCATTCGCCGAACGCTTCGCGCTTCGTCGGGCGAACGATGCGCGCCGACTTGATCAGGCCCCGCTGAACGAACGGCGCAACATCGCTCCCGTGCGCAGTCGGCGCGATGTCGTGCTGACGAAGCGCGAGCGACCGAATCTGCCGCTGCGTCAGGTTCTTCGGACCGCGAACCGCCGTGACGATGTTCTCGCCGTCCATCAACCAGAACGTCACGCGAGGGAACGCACCGAAGGCGTCTTCGGCTCCGAACGCGTCGGCAGCGTCAGTCGGAGAGGCGAACGCGCCGCGCTGCGTGAACGACGTTTCGTTGCGCAGAACCCAGGTGCGGCCCGCTTCCCCCTTCGCCTTGTAGATCATCCACTTGACACCGTTGGAGTCGCGCCGTTCGTAACGCTTCGGCGTGATCTTCTCCCAGCCTGCGCTTGCCAGTGTCGCCGCGCCGAAGTCGGAACCCAGGTAGTTGCTCCCGCCGGGCGTTGCGTGGTTCTTCACCAAGAACTCGGCGAGTCGCGCCGGATCGGGGCTTCTGTAGATCCCGATGCGCCAACCGTCCGCGTCGAAGATCGTCCCCGTCGCGCGAACGTCTCCCGCATGCTTCGCAACGACAAGGCGCAAGCCGCCTGCGTTCGCCTGCCACACGCGCCAACCGTCACCCTGGTTGACGAGCGCGTATCCCTGCGATGCGAGTGTCATTGCTCCGAAGTCGTCGTTGCTCATTGCCGTTCCGTTCCGTTCCTTCGCGTTTCGTTCCTGTTCCTGTGCAGACGAACCGTCCACGCCTGCGAAGGGTCAGCTTCCGCCGAAGCCTTCGTCGTCGCAGCCCAATGCGACGGAAGCGACGGAAGCGACGGAAGCAACAGGGAGTAGACGTGCGTTCGTCACAGCGAAAGCCGCCAATCGAGAACGATGGACGACGCGACGGCGCCGTTGTTGTTCGTCACGTCCAGCCGCGTTGCGGGCATGACCGCGATGTCCGTATCCGTTCCGACCTTTGTCGAAATGATCGACGCGAAGCTGTCGATGAAGTCGAGCGCGATGTTCGGGTTCTGCGCGAGTAGATCGGAATCGACGTTCAGCAGCTTTGCGAAGCGTGGAATCGGAATGCCAGCCGTCGCCGCAATACCGAGTTGCCCGATTCGCTGGATGAGCGTGAGTTGCTGACCGTGCGGAACGGTCGGAACGTCGTCCACAGACGCGCGAACGTTGTGCGCTACGCTGCTCCAATTCGCCACGCGAATCTGCAACGTCGCAGCCGCGATGACGAACCGAACGATTCCGCCGACCGCCGTGCAGCGGAACGTTCCGCCAGCGCCCTTTCCGCCAGTCCACGTCACTTCGGCGTCGAACGCGAGCGACGTATCGGACATCAGCGTAACGAGACGCGGCCATGCAACGCCCGCTTCGGGGCGGATGATCGGCAGAATCGCATTCGTGATAACGGGAGTCATCGCGTCGGGGGACGCGGGCAGGATGAAGTTCGCTTGACGCGTTGCGTCGTGGAACTGCGCTGCATTTGGACACTGAGAAGCCATTGGTCGAGTCTCCCTGCGGGAAGGAATAGTGCCACGAATGGCACTCGCCGCACACCGCTTTCGACGTTGCGTCGAGAGGGTGGATGAGTAGAGCCGGGGGCAGAGCGGAGAGGCGAATCAACGCCCCGCCCCCGGATACTCGTCGCGTCCCCGAGTTCACGTCACCCGAAGGCGTTGCGAACGCGGTTCAGCGAACGATCAGCACTTCTGCCGGGGCTTCTTCCCGAACAGGGTCACGACCATCGTCGCACCAGCGGACGAGCCCA
>CALFRK010000063.1 GCA_937919625.1 uncultured Ilumatobacter sp. | reverse complement strand
AGATCAGATCCGTCGCTCGCAACGCGCGGGAGCACGAAGTTGACTCCCGGTCAATGAGTGCGATCCGCAACGCAGCGAGCGGCGGATCTGGCTCAGCTGGAGCGTTTCCAGCGGAGGTAGCCCTCCATAAACTGATCGAGATCGCCGTTGAAGACGCTGTCGACAGCGCTGGTCTCGACCTCGGTGCGGAGGTCTTTCACCATCTGATACGGCTGCATCACGTACGAACGGATCTGACTGCCCCAGCCGACCTGGGCCTGTTTACCGGCGATCGCGTCGAGCTCGAGCTGATGCTCTTCCTCAATTTTGGCGACGATCAGTGACTTGAGGCGGTTCATCGCCCGCTCACGGTTTTGGAGCTGGCTGCGCTCCTCCTGCGAGCTCGCCACCAAGCCGGTGGGCTCATGGATCAGCCGCACGGCCGACGACGTCTTGTTGATGTGCTGACCGCCTGCCCCGGACGCCCGAAAGACCTCCATCCGAATCTCCGCCTCATTCACCTCGATGTTCGGAGCATCCAGTTCCGGCCACACCTGTACGGCGGCAAAGCTGGTCTGGCGGCGGCCCTGATTGTCGAATGGGCTGATCCGCACGAGGCGATGGGTACCGCGCTCACTGGTCATCAGGCCATACGCGTACCGACCGGTCAGCGTGAACTCTGCCGAGTTGATGCCGGCCTCGACGCCTTCGGATTCATAGTTGAGCGAGATGCCAAAGCCACGTTGCTCGGCCCAGCGGGCGTACATCCGCAGCAGCATCTCTGCGAAATCCTGGGCGTCGACGCCACCATCCTTGGCGTTGATCTGCACGATGCACGGCGAATCGTCGTGCTCCCCCGTGAACAGGCTGCGCAGCTCGAGTTGGTCGAGCTCGGTCGTTACCGAGCCGAGTTCGGCCTCGATGTCACCCTCTTGCGATGCATCGTCGACTTCGCGCGCCATCTCGTGCAGTGTTTCGGCGTCGTCGAGTCGGGCGGTCAAGCTGTCGAAGGTGTCGACGTCGTCTTTGAGGTTGGCGTACTCGGTGTTGACTCGTTTGGCGAGCTCGGCGTCATCCCACAGATCAGGGCGCTGCATCTCCGACTCGAGCTCGATAAGGCGATCGCGTCCTTCTGCGATCTTCAGATAGTCCGCAGCCTCATTGAGGCGTCGGCGCTGTTCGCGCAAGTCGTCGGTGAAGTCGCGCAAGTCGGGGTCCCTCTCAGCTGGCGCCGTGGCATTGCTTGAACTTCTTGCCCGACTTGCATGGGCAAGGAGCGTTGCGTGGGGTCTTGTCGAAGGCGTCCTTTACCACGGGAGCCGGTTTTGAGGTGGCCACCGGCTGGGATGGCCCTGGAACGCCAGCGGGAATCTCACCCTCAGCAGCGGCCTGAGCCGCTGCTCGATCAAACCCGCTCGACACAGGAGCATCGTCGCTGGACGAAGTTTGCAGGTTGATCACCTTCGGCTCGAGCCCTGGCTGATCGTCCTGCGCTTTGACCTGGACGTGCATGACATAGCGAACGAAGTCTTGGGCGATGCCCTTCATCATGCCGCCGAACATCTCGTAGCCTTCGCGCTGCCACTCGACGAGGGGATCCTTCTGCCCCATCGCACGCAGGTTGATGCCCTCTTTGAGATAGTCCATCTCCTCGAGGTGCTCGCGCCAACGCTGATCGATGATGCGCAGCATCACCTGACGTTCGACCTCGCGCATCACCTGCTCGCCCATTTCGACTTCGCGCTGCTCGTAGTGATTGGTGGCCTCGGCCATGACCAGGTCGTACAGGTCATCGCTGTTACGAACCTCGGCCATGTCGTCGGCGGTGAGCAAGGTCGGCCAGAACAAGATCAGCTCTTTGGCTAGGCCATCGACGTCCCACTCATCGGTGGCAGCCGACTGACAGTGCGCTTCGATCAGTGCGTCTACAGCCTCAGCCAGATATTCGGTGGCCGCCGCCTTGAGATCGAGGCCTTCGAGGATCTGATCGCGGCGCAGGTAGATCACCTTGCGCTGCTCGTTCATGACCTCGTCGTACTTGAGCACGTTCTTGCGAATTTCGGCGTTCTTGGTCTCGACGGTTGTCTGAGCACGCTCGATCGCCTTGGTGACCATCTTGGCCTCGATCGCCTCGTCTTCGTCGAAGCGACCCATCGCCCACTGCAAGGCGCCGGTAGCGAACAGACGCATCAACTCGTCGTCGAGGCTGAGAAAGAACCGGCTCTCGCCGGGGTCACCCTGACGGCCGGCGCGGCCGCGCAGCTGGTTGTCGATGCGACGTGAGTCGTGACGCTCCGAGCCGATCACGTACAGGCCACCGGCCTCGCGCACCTGATCACCCTCAGCCAGAGTCTCCTGTTTGAATCCCGTCAGCAATTCTTCGTAGCGAGCAAACGCCTTGACGCGTTCTTGTTGAAACTCTTCGGGCATTTCGGCAAGCGGACGAGGCAGCTCAAAATCGTCGACCAACAGATCGGCGGCAAAACCTTCCTTGAGGACCTCATTGTGGGCCATCAGTTCGGGATTGCCCCCGAGCTGAATGTCGACACCTCGACCAGCCATGTTGGTAGCAACAGTGACCCCGCCGAACCGGCCGGCCTGGGCGACGATGTCGGCCTCACGGGTGTGCTGCTTGGCATTGAGAACCTCGTGCGGTATGCCGCGCTGCAGCATCATCCGAGACAGCAACTCAGACTTGGCGACGCTGATAGTGCCGACCAGCACCGGTTGGCCTTTGGCATGTCGCTCTTCGATGTCGTCGATGATGGCGCTGAACTTGCCCGGTTCGCCCTTGTAGATCAGGTCGGCCTGATCGAGGCGAACCAGCGGACGATTAGTAGGAACCGGAACGACGCCGAGGCCGTAGGTGTTCATCAGCTCCGCCGCCTCGGTTTGGGCGGTTCCGGTCATGCCGGCGAGCTTGTCGTACATGCGGAAGTAGTTCTGAAGGGTGATCGTGGCGAGGGTTTGGTTCTCTTCCTTGATCTTGACGCCCTCTTTTGCCTCGACCGCCTGGTGGATGCCCTCGGACCAGCGGCGGCCCTCGAGGATCCGCCCGGTAAATTCGTCGACGATCTTTACCTCGCCACCTTGGACGATGTAGTCCTTGTCACGCTTGTACAGCTCTTTGGCCTTGAGCGCCACGGTGAACTGGTGCACAAGATTGGCTGAGACATCGTCGTAGAGGTTCTCGACGTCGAGTGCCGATTCGACCTTTTCGATGCCATCCTCGGTTGGAACCACCACCCGCTTGTCCTCTTCGACCTCGTAGTCGATGTCGCGATGGAGCGAGCGAATGATCGAGGCAAATCGGTAATACAGCTTGGCGGCGTCGCCAACCCGGCCGGAGATGATCAACGGCGTGCGCGCCTCGTCGATCAGGATCGAGTCGACCTCGTCGACGATGCAGTAGCTGTGGCCGCGCTGCACCTTGTTCTCGAGCTTGGCCGCCATGTTGTCGCGGAGATAGTCGAAGCCCATCTCGTTGTTGGTGCCGTAGGTGATGTCGGCGTTGTAGTTGCGGCGCTTCTCGATGGGCGACGTCATCAAGCCAGGGATGATGAGCCCGACCTCGAGCCCGAGCCAACGGTGAATACGGCCCATCCACTCGGCATCGCGACGCGCCAGGTAGTCGTTGACCGTGACAAGGTGGACACCCTTGCCGCCGAGTCCGTTGAGGTAGACGGGGAGCGTGGAGACGAGCGTCTTACCCTCTCCAGTTTTCATCTCGGCGACCCAGCCGAAGTGGAGCGCCGCGCCGCCCATCATCTGAACGTCATAGTGACGCTGGCCGATGACACGATCGGCGGCCTCGCGGGTGACCGCGAACGCTTCGACCAGGATGTCGTCGAGGGTTGCACCGTTGTCGAGGCGCTGACGAAACTCGCCAGTCTTGGCCTTCAGCTCGTCGTCGGACAGGCGACGAAGTCCGTCTTCGAGTGCATTGATGTCGGGAATCATCCCTTGCAATGCCTTGAGTTTCTTGCCTTCTCCCGCGCGGAGGATGCGATCGAGGATGCCCATGCGGCTGCCCAGCCTACCGGCGCCGATGTCACCGACGCGGACGCGCCTATCGTCACCGGGGTGAAGAAGCCGGGTGACGATTCGACGAGGAACTCGGCATATCAACCCAACCCAAACGTCCCGGACAGCGTGTCTGATTCGGTGAGCGCATTCGCGGCAGACATAACCATGAGCGAGATTTCGATGGGAACGATCGACGACGACCTGGTTCGGGCGCGAACGCGGACCGAGTTCGACCAAATTTTCACCGAGCACTACGCCCGGCTGGTCAGAGCGCTCACGATCGTGGCGGGCGACGCCGAAGCTGCCGCCGATGCTGTTCAAGAAGCGTTCGTGAAAGCCCATCTGCGTTGGCGCAAGATCAGTAGATATGACGACCCGGTCGGGTGGGTTCGGCGGGTCGCCATCAATCAACTCCGCGACGATCACCGGCGCACCGGACGAAAGCGCAAGGCGCTGAGCCGACTGTCGTCGCGGTCGGAAACGACGACGCACGCCACTGACATCGACGAGTTCGATCGCTTGTTGGCAGAACTGCCGCGTCAACAACGGGCCACAACAGCCCTGTTCTATGTGGACGGTCTGACCGTCACCGAGATCGCCGACGCCCTCGAAATTGCCGAGGGCACGGTCAAGTCACATCTGCACGATGCGCGAAATCGTCTGCGTCCCGTGTTGGAGCGTGAACACCGCCATCGTTATGGCACACCGGAGGGTGAACAACATGAGTGAGTTCGAACCATTCGACGAGCAACTGGCTGGGGCTCTACAGCGCCGGGCGGGTACAGGTGCCACCTCGGTGGAGGCTGCACACGACGCCGTGTTGGGGCGCGCCAGCCACATCCGCCGCCGGCGCGCCGGCGCAATCGGCGGGGTGGCGATGATCGCGCTCCTGATCGGTGGCGTTGCACTGTTGCCGCGCGGTAGCGGTACCTCGCTCGCACCGAGTGACACGGGCGACGTGCTTCCTTCGGTCGACGTCGACTCGACCATCGACGACGCCAACGAGGCCGACGTCGAGGCCGACGAGGCCGGGCCCAACTCGACCATCGATGAGGCCCTCGAAGCTGAACTTGACGATGATCCAACATCGAGCCCAATCGACGACTCGTCCGACAACACGATCCATTCTGGAGCGCCCGTCACGACGGGCAGGTCCGTCACTGGCACCACCGTCGCGGGTGGTCGTGAGTCGACCGTTCCCGGCACGACCCCGAGTTCCGGGTCGACCGCTGCCTCTGTGACTGCGACCTCGCCGTCGACACCCGACGACGACGAATCGAGCACGACGGTCGACGACGAATCGAGCACGACCAGTGATGTGGCCCCGCCGCCGATCGCCCCGTTCACCAAGACCTACCAGTCGATCGGCGGCTCGATCACAGTGAGCTGGAACGGGTCGGCGTTCTCGTTGCTGGTGATTGCACCGGCCCCCGGTGGATTCGTGTCGGAGATCGAGTACCAAGAACCACTCCGGATTCGGGTGCGGCTCCGCAGTGACACCGCCGACTCGCGGATCGAGATTCGTGTGGTCGACGGCAATCTCGTCGAAACAATCTCCTGAACTATTCGAACGTCCGACCCAACCTGCCGGGTTGCACCGTCGTGTCCTTCTCGTACTCAGCGACACCCACTACGGAGGAACACACCATGGACACACAGACACGGAGCACCATTCGCCGGTTTCTTGGCAATCGCACGGCCGTCGTTGCAGCCGGGACCGTCGGATTTATGCTCGGAGCCGGTGGCTTCGTCGCCGCCCAACAGGGCGCAGACGACCCCGCCCCAAAAACGCTCGAGGTCGAGACGTCCGTTGACGACACGATCGACGACGATTCAGCCACCCACGACGCCAACGACGACAACGGCATCGACAGCGACGACGACAGC
>CALFRK010000062.1 GCA_937919625.1 uncultured Ilumatobacter sp. | reverse complement strand
CAACCGTGGCTGGAGCAACCGTGGCTGGAGCAACCGTGGCTGGAGCAACCGTGGCGTCGGGCGCGGATGTGGCTGGTTCCGCAGTGGCGACCGGTGGCGCCGCTGTCTCGACGGCCGGAGTAGTCGTAGTGGTGGTGGTGGTCGAAGCGACCGGAACGGCGGACGCCCCACTCTCCACTCCACCGTTGCACGCTGCCAAACCAAACACCGCTAGCCAAACAAGGGGTACGCGTCGAGTCATAGCTCAAGTCAAGCACGTACGGTTCGGTCGAGTGCAAGGCGCGTCGCGGCGAGGTTGCCTGGTCGGTTGTCGGTGGCCAGCAGAAACTGCCCACTGACGGTCAATAGTCGTTCAATGGTGGCCAGCACACACGGTGGTAGTGAAAAGACGGCCGGTACCTGAACGTCGGTTCGGAAAGGGCGGGCGCCAATGCGCTTTCGAGTAGCGCCGAGCGGCAGTTCTGCGCGGGCTTCGTCAGCCGTTCCGGTGGGCCGCCGCGATTGCCGCGATGTGGCGGGCATCGGTGCCGCAGCACCCACCGAGGATGCTGATCTGTGCGTTGGCCGAGTGGAGTGCGGCGAGTAGAACTCCGAACTCCGTCGGATCGCCATCGTCCAACTCGGTGCTGTCGTCTAACTCGGCATGGCTGAGCCGTGACGCGTTCGCACGGATCCCACGGACACGTTGGAGGCCCGCAGCAGGGTCGGCGAGCAATGAGGTGAAGTGATCGGGGTGCGCGCAGTTGATCATGAAGTATGCAGCGGCGGCGTCGGTCTCGGCGTCGATCGTCTCGATGGCTTGAGCCAAGCTCATGCCGGACGGAAGGCGCCCATCGGTCTCCACGGTCAGAGCCACCACAGCCTGCATCGAGTGTTCGCTCGCAGCCCGGACGAAGCCGATCGCTTCGGCAACGTTCGTCAACGTCAGGGCGGTCAGGAGATCGACGCCGCTGCCTGCCAACACTTCCACCTGCGGTCGGTGGTAGGCCAGTGCTTCGTCGGCACTTGCGGGTCCAAGATCGGAGTACGCGTCACCTCGTGGTCCGACGCAGCCGCTCACGACCACCGTGGTGTCTGCCTCCCCAGCCTGTAACGCCAGCATGAACTCAGCCGCCCGCTGGTTGACCGAGCGGAGCCGAGCTTCGTCATAGCCAAGCTTCATGCCCCAGTCACTGCTCGCTCGCCAGGTCGCGGTCTCCAAGACGAGACCAAGTCCAGAATCGGCAGCGATCCGGAAGTAGTCCCCGAAATAATCGCGCAGCATCGCCTCACCCGAAGCGTCCTCATGCAGCACGAAGGACGCGAACTCAGGGAGATCGGCTCCCTTGTGGAAGATCAGGTCCGTTTCGATCCCACCATCCGTCAAGAACACAGATCCATCCAACTGCGGCAACCTCGACACAATCAAAACCCCCAAACATGAGAAGCACGTACAACGACATCCGATGATGCCGCAAACATCGCGCGGACAGATCCCGGAGCACACAGAGTGCCCTGATGAAGGATGAGATGCAAGATGTTGCGGTATTTCGTAGCGTCGAGGGTCTGGCCGGGTGTGTCTCTCGAATGCCCTGTCGCCGTGAGGTTGACTTCCGATCGAAGCGGCTGCCCGGTCAGATCCAGCCGCGGTGTGGCTCGCAAAAGGAACGGCAACAAGCACATATCAGGTGTGTCCACCGTGCCGAAACCCATCCACGAAAGCATCGGAGCACACGCATGTTCATTATCGGGCATCGACCCCCACAAGGGTTCCCACACCGCGGCCGCGGTTGACCGGCACGAGGCAGTGATCGACACGATACGCGTCGACGCTGATCGTCATCAACGCTCTCGACTCATGGCGTGGGCGGCCCGGTTCGAACCGCGCACCTGGGCAGTCGAGGGAGCGACAGGAATGGGCGCGTTACTCGCCCAGCAACTCGTCGCCGCAGGCGAGCACGTTGTCGATGTGCCACCGAAGTTATCGTCACGGGTACGGCTGCTCGAGCGCGGTCGGTTCGACAAGACCGACCCCAACGATGCCCGCTCCGCGGCGTTCGTTGCCTGACACAACTCGGCACTCAACGTCGTGGTCGGACTCGACGAACACCGCGTCGTGCTGCGTTTGTTGGCGGATCGGGATCATCAGATCACCGCCAACCGGACCCGCACGATCTGCCGGCTCCACGCCATGTTGTGTCTCCTCATCGAAGGCGGCACCGGACGAGCGTTGACCGCCAGCAAAGCCCACGATCTGTTGGGTTCGATCCACATCGACGGCCCCATCGCCGCCGAACGGATCCGTGCCGCACGTCAACTCCTCGACGAGATCCGTGTGCTCGACACCGCCCGCCACGATGTCCGCACGCGCACTAACCAAATCGTGCAAGCATCGGTATCAACGGTCACCGATATCCACGGGATCGGCCTGCTGACCGCAGCGATCATCATCGGCCGCGTCGGCGACATCAACCGGTTCCCAACATCGGGGCACTTCGCCAGACACAACGGCACCGCACCGATCGAAGCATCGTCAGGCCCCAAGAAGCGGCGCCGGCTGAACCCGCGCGGCGATCGCCAGTTGAACCACGCGATCCACATGGCCGCCGTCACCCAAGTCGGCCACGACACCTCCGGCCGCGTCTACTACCTGCGCAAACAAGCCGAAGGCAAAACCCGCAAAGAAGCAATGCGCACACTCAAGCGGCACATCCGCAACGCCGTCTACCAACACCTCGTCGCCGACACCCGCCCCTGACCCGCCGACCAGCTCAACCAGTTCGGGTGGGTTCGGGAGGACACTGCGAGGACGTCTCTGATCCAGCGTGACCGGCATCGCACCTCACCTGACCCGGCTCTTCGGAATAGTCACTCCCGAACCCGACAACCACGCCAACCCGGCCCGGCCACACTCCGTGATCAACTGGCCATCAACGGGCAGATCCAGTTGGCCTCCAGTGGGCAAGCAGAATACGATGGCTACCGACAGTCGGCAACGAGCCGCTCACGCAACGCCGCAATCGGCGAGCGTGGCTCGCCTCAGCGGCGGAGGCCAAGTTCGGCGATGAGCTTGCGGTAGCGCTCGACGTCGATGCCGCGCAAGTAGTCGAGCATGCGGCGGCGACGGCCAACCAGCATCAATAGACCGCGACGGCTGTGGTGATCTTTGGCGTGCACCTTGAGGTGCTCGGTGAGGTGCTTGATGCGATCGGTAAGAAGCGCGATCTGCACTTCGGGCGAGCCGGTGTCCTTATCGGACGCGCCGTGTTTGGCAACGAGTTCGGCCTTTGGGGTAAGCGCCATGATGTTCTGCCTTCCAATTGGAGGTCGCGTCGATCCTGATGGATCGATCGCATCGCGCCAGCGCCGCATCTGATTCGACGCAGCCCCAACGGACGTTGCAAGGTTAGGGCCGGTGCACCACTACTCACAACCGGTACAGTCCGGCGACGTGAGTTCCGGGAACGTTCACGGCATTCGAGCCACAGGCGTATCGAAGCGTTTCAATTCGGTCGACGCCCTCTCCCCCGTCGACATCACGATTGCTCGTGGCGAGGTCGTCACCCTGCTCGGGCCCAGCGGGTGCGGAAAGACGACGCTGTTGCGGATGATCGCCGGTCTCGAGCGGCCGACTTCGGGAACGATCACGATCGATGGTGATTCGCCTGAATCCGCCAGCCGGCGCAAACGCTTCGGACTGGTGCCGCAATCCCCTGCGCTACTGCCGTGGCGCACCGTCGAGGCCAACGCCCGCCTGCTGCAGGACATCAATGTCGGGGCCAACCCGAGTTCGCTCCCCGACGTGGTGGAGTTGCTAGATCGCGTCGGACTCGCCGACTTTCGCGATGCCTACCCCCACGAACTTTCGGGAGGCATGCAGCAACGGGTGGGCCTGGTGCGTGCGTTCGCGCTTGACGCGCCCTACCTCTTGATGGATGAACCATTCGCCGCCCTCGACGAGATCACCCGAGCCGACATGCGACACCTGTTGGCAACCCTTAGCGAGCCAACCAACACGGGTGTGCTGTTCGTCACGCATTCTCTCGCCGAGGCGGTGTACCTGTCCGACCGCGTGGTCGTGCTGTCGTCACGCCCCGGCGGGGTCGTCGGCACCGTCGCAGTCGATCTCGCTAGACCACGAGTGCCACAGCTCGAGGACGATCCCGCTTTCTTCGCGATCGAGACCACTTTGCGTCGCCTGTTGTACAGCGGGGCGTCGGCGTCATGAACCGTTGGCGCGACAGTGCTGCCCTCTGGGCAACCATCGGAACGATCGCCCTGCTCGCGATCTGGGAGGCCTTCGTACGAATCCGCAACGTGCGCAAGTTCGTGCTGCTGCCACCGAGCGAGATCGCTTCAACCTTCCTCGAGACCCCCGGCTTCTACATCGACAACATCTGGGTCACCGCCCGGCACCTCGTGATCGGACTCGCAATCGCCCTCATCGTGTCGCTGACGTTCGGTGCGCTGCTCGCCGCGGTGCGGCCGCTCGAACACGCCAGCCAACCATTGCTGGTGTTGATCCTCGTCACACCGTGGGTCGCCTACATCAGCTCGATCGTGTTGTGGCTGGGCCGCGGGACACCGTCGATTCTGTTCCTCGTCTCGTTCGTCACGGTTCCTGCATTTGTCTACGCCACGGTCGGAGGGATGCGCGGCGCCGACCCGGCGGCGCGAGAACTGTTCGCGTCGATCGATGCTTCGCGTTGGGAAGTGTTGTGGCGGCTGCGATTGCCGTCGGCGTTACCCTCACTGTTTACGGCAGCTCGATTCAACGTCGGTCTGGGGCTGGCAGCCGCCTACTTCGCGGAAGGCGCGGCGCTGAGCACCGACGGACTCGGGGAAGCGGGGCGCCGCGCTGTGGCGTTCAACGAGGGCAGCATCTTGTGGACGACGATCCTGTGCACGGCGGCGCTGGGCATTCTCGGGCAGGTGGCCGTGCTGATGCTCGAACGATGGCTGTTGCGCTGGCACGCCTCGCAACGACGCACCACACGCTGATCACACGAGCGCTCGGTAGGCTCGCCGCACACGACCAACCACGGGTGACGCATCGACTCCTAGCAACGGTGGTCACTCGCGTGTGCTGGCTACATCCAATCGAACCCCGATTCAGTCCCTTGGAGGATTCCATGATGCTGCGCCAGCGCGCCTTCGCCACCACCTTGACCATGATCGCACTGATCGCCTCCGCGTGCGGCGGCAACGATGGGGCTTTGTCCGACACAACTCCCGACGACGTTGTGTCTGGTGAGGCCTTTCCGCCAACGCGGTGCGAAGCCAATCAAGCTGCCGGCGCGATCAGCTACCTGACCGGCTTCGACTACGCCGCCACGGCCTCGATCGTCGACGTACTCGTCGCCGACCACAACGGGTACTACGACGAGTTGTGCCTCGACGTGGAGATCGCCGCCTCGTTTTCAACCGCCAACTACCCGCTCGTCGCCGGCAACGATGCCCAGTTCTCGTCGTCGGGTTCGTTCAGCGAGCTCGCCACGTTTTCGGCGGTCAACGAGACCGATCTGGTCGCCCTCGCCGTTGAAGGTCGCGTCGCCATCGACGGTCTGATGGTCAAGCCCGAGATCGCAGGCCTCGAACAGCTCGCCGGCACCACGATCGGCGTGAAGGGCAAGCTGCCTCCCAGCATCGCCGCCATGCTGGCCCAGATCGGCCTGGTCGAGGGGACCGACTTCGAGACGCTCCTGCTCGAGGGTTTCAATCCGATCGCCCACTGGGAGGTCGAGGGCATCTCTGCAATTCCAGGATGGAAGAGCAATGAACCCGGCGCACTGGAGCGGGCCGGCGTCGACTTCGATCTGTACGATCCGGCCGACTTCGGCATTCCTGGTTCGTTCGGGCTGATCTACACCAACCGCCAGTTCCTGACCGAGCACCCGACCGCCGCCGCTGACTTCATGCGTGCCACGATGCGCGGCCTGGCCGACGCGATCGCCGATCCGGAGGCAGCGGCGATGATCGCCGTCGACCTGATCAATGGCAACGGCAACCCAAACTTCCTGTCGCTGGAAGGCGAGACATTCCGGTGGTCGACTGATGCCCAGCTGATCACGGACACCACACCCGCCGGCAGCTTCGTTGGGATTCCCGACCCAGAGGCGCTGGGCGCCGAGATCGCTGCCTACGACGCGGTCGGTGTCTACGCCCAAACAGGCGTACCGCTTGTCGAGGGACGGTTCGACTCTGAGCTGTTGGCTGGCCTCTACACGACCGACGGGTCGATCATCTGGCCCGGTTGACGTATCGAGCACACGTTCGACGGAAAGCCAGCTATCTCAAAAGATCAATACACCCGGATCGACAGCGGTCGAGTCGGCGAACAACTCAGCATTCGGCGTGTTCGGTGACCTGGGTGCCAACCTGCTCGTTGGCGAATGACTCGAGTTGCTCGATGCCGGCGCTCGACTCGAATCGCATTTGGCTCCAAACAAAGTTGCGACCGCCCGCCCAGACTTGAATGAGCCGCCATACGCCGATCGCCAGCAGCACCAGCACCGCCGAGGCCGCCGCGTCGATCCACCAGTGATTCGCTGTTGCGATGATCGACAACGTCGTGAGGGCCGGATGAAACAGGACCAACCACCGCTTGCGCGCTGAGAGCACCGAGATCACCGCCATCGCTTCAATCATCGCCCAACCAAAATGTAGCGAGGGCATCGCAGCGATCTGGTTGGCTGCGCCGTCGACGGCGTTGGCGGGATAGATGCTGGGCCCGAACTCGCGCATCGTGTCGACGAAACCCGCCATCATGCGCGGAGGTGCGAGTGGGAACACAAGGTGGATGATCAGCGCCGCGAAGGTGACGAAGGCCATCAAGTTGCGGATCGCGTGGTAACGGTCGTGGTGGCGCAGGTACAGCCACAGCAATAGCCCAACCGCACTAGGGAAGTGGAACCAGATGTAGTAATGGTTGAGCAGCTTGATCAATGTTGGGTGATCGAGCAGGAACCCCTGAAGGTTGTCTTCGAACGGCAGCCCCAGCCATTGCTCAAAACGTAGAACGTCTCGGGCATGCACGAATGCCGCTGTCAGGTCGGTCTTGTTGACCATCCGAATCGTGCGGTAGATCATCCACAAGCCGCCGGCGAGGAAAATCTCGAACAGGAGCTTGGCGCCATACCGACCCCGCCACCAGGACGCGAGCGACCGCGGAGCGCCCCCACCCCCAGTTGACACAGCAGTTCCCATCGCGTCTCCTTCAGATACAGAGTAACCCTGTAACGTCATCGACATAAAGGGTTATTCCGTCAAATCGCCCAAGTTGCCATGTGTCACACGAGAAACCGCCGAGAGTCATGATTGACAAGATTGAGCTCGCCTCCGATCCGGGGCGGGCGACCACCGAACGTGACAGCCTGTTGGCCTTCCTCGGATACTTCCGGTCGGTGCTTGTCCGAAAGGCGGCCGGACTCGACACAATCCAGCTCGCTGCCACGCTCGGTCCGTCGTCACTGACGATCGGTGGCCTCGTGAAACACATGGCATTCGTGGAAGACCACTGGTTCCATAGCGTGCTGCTCGGCAACGACTACCCCGAACCGTGGTTGTCGGCCGATTGGGACACCTCGCCCGATTGGGAGTTCGACACAGCCCCGAATCACACGCCGTGCGAGCTGCTGTCACAGTTTCGGGCCAGCGTGGCCCGCAGCGACGCGGCGATTGCCTCGGTGGGCAATGTCGACACGATCGCTGCCAAGCAGTCGCATGGTCAGCCGACCAGCCTGCGTTGGATCTTGGTACACATGATCGAGGAGTACGGTCGCCACTGCGGCCACGCCGACCTGATCAGAGAATCGATCGACGGCGAAACCGGCGACTGAACCAGGGGCTAGTCAGCGCCGGGGCGCCGTTTGGTTTCGTCGTCGGGGTCACCCTTGTAGCCGGACGGATATGTGATGGCGAGTTCTTCTGGCGTCGGATCGCGTTGGGCACGCGCCTCGGGTGGGAGCAGCTTGACAATCGCCTTCATGATTCGTTTGGTGTCGGCGTCGAGGCTCTTGTTTTTCAGCTCGACCGGCTTGCCAACGACCGCCGATACCAGCGGCGGATCGGTGACGTTGAGCACGCTCGGTAGCCGAGACGACCTCGGCCACACCTTCTCGGTTCCCCAGATGCCGACCGGAATCACTGTTGCGCCGGTCATCTGAGCCAGACGCGCCGCGCCCCAGCGACCCTTCAGATTGGGATCGAAGAAGGCCGGACCACGCGGAATCGTGCCTTCGGGCATGATTCCGATCATTTCGCCACCCCGCAGCGCTGCGGCGGCGGCCTCGAGCGGCTCGTCAGATCCGGTGCCGCGGTCGACCCGAATCCCACCCATCGCCTTGGCCAAGGCGCCGAAAATCGGCACGTCGAAGACTTCCTTCTTGCCGAGGAAACGAATCGTGCGGCCCGATTTGGCGACGACCAGCGCCATCACGGTCGAGTCGAAATACGACCGGTGGTTTCCAACAAGGATGACAGGACCGGTGGCGGGGATGTTGTCGACGCCACGGATGTCGAAGTCGGCGTACGGCATCATCGACGCCCGCGACAACGCCAACGCCACTTTCTGCAACTCGAGCCCGATACCTGGCACCTTTTTGACGCCCGGCGACAAATCGAGGTTCTGAATCGGCCAGCCGCGCGCTGCTGCCATGATCCGCATCCGAGGGTCGGGATTGACCACCACGGGGCGCCCAACGGCGGCCAATAGCGGGGTGTCGTAAACGCTGTCGGAGTACGCATAGCTCGCGCTCATGTCGATGTCGTGTTCGCCGGCCCAAGCCCGAACCGCTTCGAGCTTGCCTGCCGACCAAACGAAGGGGCCGGCCAACGAACCGTTATAGGTATCGCCATCGCTGTCGACCGCATAGCGGGTCGCCACGACGCCATCGAGCCCGAGCCGATCAGCAAACGGCTTGACCAGGTCGTAGGGCGACGTGGTCGCCAACACGATCGGTCGGCCAGCTGCTCGATGGGTCTCGAACACCGACTCGGCGAATGGTTGCACCATGGCCACGAGTTGATCGGCAACACTGTCTGATGCAGCCAGTACGGCGGACCGCGAATGGCCTTTGGCGAATGTCACCGCCTGACGGGCTAGCGCCATCGACGGCAGCGTCTCACCGACCGCGTTGAAAAGCGCGTAGATGAACTTCTCACCAGGGATCGTTCGAGAAACCAGGCCGGCTGTCCGCATCGCCTCGGAAAACACCTCAGCACTAGCACCCCGCAACAGCGTGCGATCGAGATCAAAGAACGCCGCCCCATCACCGCCCGGCGACTTGCCCGGCGACTTGCCCGGTGATTTGCCCGGTGATTTGCCCGGTGATTTGCCCGGTGATCCAGCGCTGTTTGCCACGCTTAGCAGCCTACGCGTCATGCCAACAGCCCGGTCCACCGAATGCCCAAATGCCGAAACGCCCCGAAAACGGGAAACGCCCCGATGGGGGATCGGGGCGTCTCAACCTGGAAATCCCTTCGGTGGGGGCCGAGTTGTGGGATCTCCTACCGAGCGGAACATGGGGGGTGTTCTCGCGTCGTTCTTCTTGTGAAAGTATGCACGTGAATGTGTGCATCTGGCAAGTAGAACTCTTCGATAGCCCATATCGGTTTTTGCGATAGGTTGTGGCGATGGACGTCCGCCAGCTCGCAGCCATCGTCGCGGTCGCCGACCACGGCACGTTCTCTGCCGCCGCGAGGGCGCTCTACACCGTGCAGTCAAACGTTTCCGGGCATGTCGCCAAACTCGAACGAGAACTCGGGATCACACTCGTCGACCGCTCCAACGGTGTGCTCACCGAGCAGGGCGTGCGTGTCGTCGAACGTGCCCGGCGTGTGCTGCACGAAATCGACGACATCGCCGCCGATATTGCATCGCTCGACAACGACATCTCAGGCGACGCCCGAATCGGCGTGATCGGAACCACCGCGAGGTGGCTGATGCCCCAGTTGCTGAGCGCCATCGGTCGTCAACATCCACGCGTGCACCCGATCATTTCCGAGGGCCAAACCACCACCATCGTGCCAGGTGTTGTTTCCGGACAGCTGAATGCGGCGATCATCCACCTGCCGATCGACGATCCCGAACTGGTGGTCGAGCCACTGTTCGCCGAAGACCTTTTGTTGCTTGTTCACAGCAGCCACCCGCTCGCCGCTCGCGAGACGATGTCGTTGACCGAACTCGAAGACGTCCCACTGCTGCTGCCTCCGAAGGGCACGCCGTTGCGCCGAGTGCTCGACCGCGCCGCCCGCAGTGCCGACGTCAGTCTGCGGCCCTTGGCCGAAATCGACGGCGTTCGACTGTTGGCGTCGCTGGCATTCGACGGATACGGCGCGGCTATCGTGCCGGCCACTGCTGCCCCAAGGCAATCCGGCGACGACCTCCGGCGCGTCCTCGTACCTGAGCTACCCCGCCGCGTCGTCGCCTGGGTTCGTCGCCGGCGGCCAGCTCCGAGCGCCGCTACAACTGCGGTGGCTGCGATCTTGACCGAGGTAATTGCTCTCCACGCTCACGAGCAGCCTGGCGTGCACCTCGGCGCTGAGGCGTTTCCACTCAATCGCATTCCCTGATCACCATCCGCCAGACGACACGCTGATTGTCGCCGTTCGCCCATCGGACACAGCGTGGCAGTAGTGTCCGCAACAATGTCGCTCGACGAACTCGGTCTCGCTACCCAGGTTCCTGGGCCGATCTCTGCCCGGGTTCGCGTCCTCGGTGGCCGGCGAGTGTCGTGGCTCGAGTTCGACGACGTCGAGCCTGCGGCGCCGCTTACACAGTCGATGACCTACACGATGGAGACAGCGGCCAGAACCGCGCTTGAAGAGCGAATCCCACTCGTGTTCGTGATCAACAGCGCAGGCGCCGACATCGGTGAGGGAATTGCAGCCCTCGACGGTTGGGGGCGCGTCGCTCGCTCGCTCACCAGGTGTTCGGGCACCGTGCCAACCTTTGCGATCGTCGACGGCCCGGCTGTGTCGGGCCCCGCTCTGCTGCTCGGACTGGTCGACTTTACGATCATGACAAAAAACGGATACGCGTTCGTCAATGGTCCGGTGATGGTGCGCCAATTCACCGGCATCGAGATCACCAAAGACGAGCTCGGCAACGCTGCCAGCCTCGAACACAATGCCGGCCTTCCGATCGCCGTCGTCGCCGATCGCGCCGCCGGCCAAGACCTCGTCGAGGAGCTGCTGAGTTACCTTCCCGATCACGTCGATGGCGTATCTCCCCACTGGCCCACAACCGATCCTGTCGATCGATTGTGCCCACAGGCGGGCGAACTGGTTCCCGAATCGTCGACCGGCAGCTACGACGTGCGCCACGTCGCCGAGGCGATCGTCGACGAAGACTCGTTGATCGAGCTGCGGGCACGATGGGCGGGCAATGTGGTGACCGCCTTCGCAACCATCGGTGGTCGCCCGATCGGGATCGTCGCCAACCAGCCGATGAATCTCGCCGGGACACTCGACATCCCGGCGTCGCAGAAGGCCGCCCGATTCGTCGCCTTCTGCGACGCCTTCAATCTCCCGATCCTCACCCTCGTCGATACGCCCGGCTTCTACCCTGGCAAGGATCTCGAGTGGCGCGGCATGATTCGCCACGGCGCCCAGTTGGTCTATGCCTACGGCCGTGCCACCGTGCCCCGCATCTGCGTGATCCTCCGCAAGAGCTATGGCGGCGCCTTCATCGTGATGGATTCCAAGACGATGGGCAACGACGTCTGCCTGGCGTGGCCGTGGGCCGAGCTGGCTGTGATGGGAGCCGGCCAGGCAGCGGCGATCCTGCAGCGACGCGCGACCGACGACGAGCGAGCGGCGTTCCAAGCCGACTATGCCGACCGCCTGCTCAACCCATACATCGCCGCCGAACGTGGTTACGTCGACGCCGTGATCGATCCCGCCGATACCCGTCGCGAGGTCGCCGCCGCACTCGAAATGCTGGACAACAAGCGCGAGCGGTTGCCGCACCGTAAGCATGGCAACACGCCGCTCTGACCAGGCACCGCACCGCTCACCACGATTCGACGTCGCAACCCCTCCTGGTTTACGGCGCTCGTTGGAGCGCGACCACACCTGACAGGTACATTGGATGCAGGGGAGTAAGCCCCTGTCCCAGCCATGGGCGACACGAAGGAAGCACCGTGCGCGACACCATCACCATCACCGACGACCGTACCGGCAAGACGGTCACCGTCCCGATCGAGGGAGGCGTGTTCTCGTCGAGTGCGCTCCGTGAGCTCGATCCATCGTTGTTCATGTACGACCCTGCGTTCATGTCGACCGCTGCGTGTAAGTCGGAAATCACCTATCTCGATGGTGGTGCCGGCATCCTGCGCTATCGCGGTTACCCGATCGAGCAACTCGCCGAGCACTCGACCTACCTCGAGGTGGCGTACCTTTTGCTGCACGGCGACCTGCCCTCCACCGATCAGCTCGCGACGTGGCGCAACGACGTAACCCATCACACGTTCATCCACGAAAACATGCGCAAGCGGTTCGTCGACGGGTTCCACTACGACGCTCACCCGATGGGCATGTTCATATCGTCGATCGCTGCTCTTGGCACGTTCTACGACGGCGCCAAAAACATCCAGAACGAGGCCAGTCGTCGCAAGCAGATCCTGCGTCTGATCGCCAAGACGCCCACGCTGGCGGCGATGGCCTATCGGTTCTCGATTGGCCAACCGTTCAACTATCCCGATAACGATCTGTCGTATCCGGCCAACTTCTTGAACATGATGTGGAAGGTGGGGCCCCACTACGAGGTCGATCCGGCGCTCGAGAGGGCGATGGAAGTGTTGTTCATCTTGCATGCCGATCACGAGCAGAACTGCGGCACTACCGCAATGAGGGTCGTCGGGTCCAGCCATGTCGACCCCTACTCGTCGGCTGCTGCTGCCGCCGCCGCTCTCTACGGTCCGCGACACGGCGGTGCCAACGAGGCCGTGGTTCGGATGCTCTCCGAGATCGGCTCGATCGAGAACGTGCCGGCATTCGTCGAGTCGGTCAAGGCCGGCGACGGCCGCCTGATGGGATTCGGCCATCGCGTCTACAAAAACTACGACCCGCGGGCGACGATCATCAAGAAGGCCGCATACGACGTGTTCGATGTAACGGGCAAGAATCCTCTGCTCGACATCGCGCTAGCACTCGAAGACGTCGCCCTCAAAGACCCATACTTCATCGACCGCAAGCTGTACCCAAATGTCGACTTCTACTCTGGTCTGATCTATCAGGCGCTCGGTTTCCCGGTCGACATGTTCACCGTGTTGTTCGCGATCCCTCGCACTGTCGGATGGCTGGCCCATTGGCAGGAACTGCTCGCCGACCCGGATCAGAAGATCTCGCGCCCGCGTCAGTGGTATTCCGGGCCTGGCGAGCGCAGCTATGTCGCGATCGCCGATCGCTAACGTCCACGACCCAAATCGTCGGCGCGCTGTGGGCACCTCTGACACCAGTCAAACAATTGGCCCGATCGCGTAGGCTGCCGGTCATCCAAGTCGGACAGCGGTGCTGATCAGAGTCGGCTGTCGATCAGCGCCAGCCCGGCCTGAACCGTGGCGGCGACATCGACGATCACGTCGGTGATCCGCTCGACGTCGACGGGGCTGCGCAAACCGGCGGCCGCCGGCGGCTGCACTCGCTGCGTCTGAGGCATTGGCTGCTGAACGACGACTGCTTCGACCGGGGCGGCGACCGGAGGCGCAGGAACTGGAGGAAGCCCGACGGCCACCACGACTGTGGTGGGTGGAACAGGAGGCGCCCCGACAGCGACGATCGCTTCGCCACTCTCGCCGGTTTCAACAGGCGGGACGGCGACCGGTTCGTCATCGGCATGGGCGGAGGCACCGAACGAACCCCACAAGCCGAGAGTCGCCACGGCGGCGACGAGCGCTGTGCGACGTACTCGCGAGTCGTGCTGCCTCTTCATGTACATCAGCGTAAGAAACACACGGCACCTCTGTCACGTCAAAATTCAAGAAATATCGGGTTTTCTTGTCAAGAGTCGATGGTGACGACCACGCAGATACCACGAACTAGGGTCACTTGACCACTCTGCGTGATTCGACGTCAATGCGGTGTCTCGTCCCAACTTCTTTTACGATCGTGTCCGATGGACTTCACGTGGACCACAGAACAGCTCGAACTTCGTGAACAGGCACGTTCGGTCGCCCAGTCGGCGGTCGCCCGATATGGCCGGCACAACGACTCTTGGATCAACGGGTTCTCGAAAGAGTTCGCCAAGGAGATGGCCGCCCTCGGTTGGATCGGTCTGACCTGGCCGACCGAATTCGGAGGCGCCGGTCGACCTCCCCTCGACCGCTTGATCATCGGCGAGGAATTGATCGTGGCAGGCGCGCCAATCGCGGCGATGTGGTTTGCTGATCGACAGATGGGTCCGTCACTGATCGCCTACGGCCGCCCCGACCAGCAACAGGCGTTCTTACCTGGCATGTTGTCTGGCGACGATACGTGGTGCATCGGAATGTCCGAACCGAACGCCGGCAGCGATCTCGCCAGCCTGTCGACACAGGCGATACGTGACGGCGACGAGTTCGTCATCAACGGCCAAAAGATGTGGACCAGCTTCGGCGCCGTCGCCGACTATTGCTATGTGATCTGCCGCACCTCCACCGAGGGTCCGCCGCACCAGGGCATCAGCGAGATCATCGTGCCGATGAACACCCCCGGCATAGAGGTCCGTCCAATCAAGGACATGACCACCAACCAGCACTTTTGCGAGGTGTTCTTGACCGACGTTCGGGTGCCCATCACGAATCTGGTCGGGCTCGAAGGAAACGCCTTCAAGCAGACGATGCGCCAGCTCGAGCACGAGCGTGGCGGCATCGATCGCCTGGTGTCTAACCATGCCCTGTTCACAATCGCCGTTCAGCGAGCCGACCGCAGCGACCCGCGAGTGCGCCAGGAGATCGCCTCACTCGAATCGAACTACAGGATCGGTCGTATCCTGGTGACGCGAGAGGTGTTGCGGCAAGCACCCAAGGGGTTTTCGGCCGCCACCAAGTGTTTCTGCACCGAACACGAATGGCGAGTATCCGAGTTTGTGGCGCGCTCCTTTGGGGCTGATGCCATGGTTTGGGGCGATGTTGTGCACGGGTTGCTGTACTCGCCCGGCTACACCATCATGGGTGGCACGTCCGACATCATGCGCAACATTCTGGGCGAGCGCGTTCTGGGGCTTCCACGCGAGCCACGCCCCTGAGCCTGAGGCGCCGTTGAACGAGCAGTGGCTCCACCACGACCGAAAGTCCGGCGAACACGTTCGGTGATGCCGCAAACCGCCCAGCTGCGTTTCGGGGGCGAGCGCGGGGGTACCGTGCGACATGGATCACATTCGATTCGGCCGCACGGGCCTCCGGGTTTCGCGTTTGTGCCTGGGCACCATGACCTTCGGTTTCCAGTGCGATGACGACACTTCGTTCGCCATCATGGACGCCGCCTTCGACGCAGGGATCACGTTCTTCGACACCGCCGACGCCTACCCACTCGGCGGACCGGTCGAGACGATCGGGCGCACCGAGCAGTTGGTCGGTCAGTGGATGCAACGCAGCGGGCGTACCCGCGAAGACATCGTGCTCGCCACCAAGTGCTTCGCCCGCACCGGCCCACACACCTGGGACCAAGGCAACAGCCGCAAAAACATCATGCGGGCGATCGATGCTTCGCTGAGGCGGCTGGGAACCGACTATGTCGATCTGTACCAGATCCACTTCTACGACCCGAATGTTCACATCGACGAGACCTTGCAGGCGATGGACGACCTGGTGCGTTCGGGCAAGGTTCGCTACGTCGGATGTTCGAATACGCTCGCCTACCAACTCGCTCGATCGATCGGACGCAGCGAACTGCACGGCATCAGTCGGTTCGAAAGCGTTCAGCCCAGGTACAACATGCTGTTCCGCGAGATCGAACGCGAGCTGCTACCACTTTGCGCCGAGGAGAGTGTTGCCGTCATCCCGTACAACCCTCTGGCGGGCGGCATGCTCACGGGCAAACACCGGCCAGGGGTCCCGACCGAGGGCACCCGCTTCACGCTGGGTAGGGCGCAGGGCACGTACACCGAACGTTATTGGCACGCCGCCATGTTCGATTCGGTCGAGCAGGTTCGAGCCGTCGCCGAGGACGCCGGCGTACCGATCACCACGCTGGCTGTGCAGTGGGTACTCGCCAACCCCACGGTCACGTCGCCGATCATCGGTGCTAGCAGCCCCGAGCAACTGGCGGCCTTGCTGGCCGCCACCGAGTCACCGATCGACCCCGATGTGAAGGTCCGCCTCGACGAGATCACAGCCGTGTACCGCCAGGGCGACCACGACCGCTGACGGTCAGCTCAACCGCAGCGATCGAAGTTGTTCTGCAACGGCGTGTAGCCAGCCGCGATGGCGCGGTTTCTGAACTCCGCAAGCCCAGGCTGTCCGTCGATCCAGTCGAGCTTGTCCTGCTGGGCGTCGGTGTCGGCTTGCAACTCGAATACATACGCCGAGAAGCTTTCGGCGAAGTCCTCTTCGGGCCCGCTGGCGGCATAGGCGCCGAAGAAGCCAGGGCTTGAGTCGCACCGATCCTGGCCCGAACCGGCTGTCGGGTCGGCGTCGGCGTCGATCTCGTCGATCAGGCCGTTCCCCCAGAACTGTTCGATCCAGCTGTACATCAAGGAGTCGGGTGCATAGCACCCCTCGCCATTGAAGTACGTCTGGCACGACTCGTCGGAATCCGACGAACGGTCGATCTGCGTGCTGACACCGGTGAAGACATGGCTGAACTCGTGTGCCATCGTGAGCAAGAGTTCGTCGGGGTCGATGTCGGCTTCTTCAACGTTGATCGACATCCGGAACAGAGTGCCGTCATCGTCGATCGTGTTGACGAACGCCAGCGTCACCTCGTCGCCACCCTCGTCGCTGGTGAACCCGCCAAACAACCCCAGGTCGCCGAGCTGACCGGGTGGTGTGATCTCGGCCAGCTTTGACCACGCGTCGAGCACGACTTCGTTTCGCTCACCGAAACACGCCTCGCCGAGCTCACCGTCGACGACACGGTGAGCAACCACGAAACTCGTCAGGTCATCACTGCCGAGGGCCGCTTCGTCACATTCGAGATCGCCACCGAACCCGCTGCGTGAACTCGACACGAAGCTGACGTCGTTGTCGTCTGATGCGATACACGCCGAAATTGCCAGCATCGTTATCACGGCGACGCCAGCCATCCGCCGCAACCGACTCGACTTCATTCGAACAGCGTAGCCCCCGATGGCAATCGGCTCAGGCCGAAGCGACGAGGGCGTCGAGCAGCGTGACGATCTCTTCTGGGTCGCGTTCGCCCGCCCACCGTGCGGCGACATTACCGTCACCGTCGATCAGTACCGTGAAAGGGAACCCGCTGGTCCCGAAGGCATCCGAGCCGATGAAGAGCCCACGTTCGAGATCGATGCCGTCGGCCAATACGGGATATGTCCAGTCCATGTCGGCGATCCAAACGTCCGGTGGGAAGTTTGGTGCTGCCGGGTCGATCGCCGAGCTGATGGCGATGAGATTGACCGCTTCGGGGATCCGACCCTCATCGCGCAACTGGTTCAATCGAGGGATCTCGGCATTGCAGTGAGGACACCAGTGTGCCAGGACCACCACCATCGTCGGCCCCGAAACAGCGGCATCGATGCGAACGGGATGCCCCTCATAGTCCTCGCCGACCAGCACCGGTGCTTTGGTGCCTTTCGCCGGATCGGCGTCGCTATCAGCTGTTGCCAGTACCGGCAACGGGGCACCGATCACCTCGACCGGGCGAGTCGCATCGGCGACTTCCTGCGGTAACTCGATCGGAGTCGTCGGTGTCGAGCCGTCGTCAAGAGCTGGCAGATTGAGATCGCAGGCCTCGAACAGACCGTTCAAGCTTGCGTACGCCCCGGTCGTCTCGCTCGACGCAGGGTCGGTCGACCTGAGCAGTACCAGGTACGCAGCCCGCGCCGAGTCGTCTTCCACCATGCCATCGCTGAGGCACTCGGATTGGCTGATGCTGAGACCACCGGCGTTAGAGAACTGATAGGCGAGGAAGTCGGCAAAGTCGGCGCTGATTTCGAGGCCTTGCTGTTTGGCTTCAGCAAGCTGTTCCTGTGACTCGCTCAGCTGGCCATCGAGTTCGTGCATCTGTCGTTCGCTTACACCGAGTTCGACGCGGGCGCCCTCGAGATCACCAGAGAGCGACTGGTTTTCGGTCTCCAGCGACACATACTCGGTCGACTCGGTGACGTCACCAGCACCACAGCCGCTGAGGATCAACGCTCCGACTGCGACAACCGCTCTCGCCCGCATCAACACCTCTTTCTTTCAGACCCAAACGTTACGAGCGCCGACCAGGGTCTCAAAGAGGCTTTTGACCACTGCTGATGCGACCGGTGCTGATGCGACCGGTGCTGATGCGACCGGTGCTGATACGACCGGAGCTGATGAAGCGCCGCCGATCAGCTACTCGGCTTGGGTGCAGCGGCGATCGCCTCGTCGATGGTCGCCCCACCTAGCAACAGTTGAAGCGCTGCCACACCGTGATCCATCGCCATCGAGTTCGAAGGGATCACACCATCGAGCAGATCGTTGTTGAGCGTCGCGCCGTTGACGATGATCGACGTGCGACAACGGAACCCGCCGTCGTCGGGGTCGATTTCAAAGTTGCCCGTGAGCATGCGAACATTGAGGCGCCCGATCAGCTCGGCAACCTGACCGCGGTGCGCTTCGTCGATCGGCTGCGGGAACACGGAGTACACCAGTACCTGACGTTCCGACTCGCGAGAGTGGATCCACATCGACCATGTGCCATTGATGCCCTCGACCTCGGACGACACCATGTCGGCGCCTTGGTGACGCACGAACGAGATGCCGTTGGCATCGAGATACCCATGCACGACGGCCAATAGCTCAGGCCACGGCTCGCTCGCCGGGTCGGGGCGGTGTTGCGGAACGACAGGGGTCTGCGGTGCCGCCAATTCGACGGTGTCTGCATCGGCCCATGTGGTCGAGAACCCGCTGCGCACCTGATTGCCAGGCTGCCGCAACTCTTCAGGCAGTTCAACAGCCTGTGTGACGTGCAGCGCGAACCAACTCTCGGTCACGAGTTCCGGCGCGTCGTCGCCGGAGTTGGCGAGCTCGAGCACGCCGTCACGTGGACCGAGTTGAGCGATCCGCTGGATCAGTTCTGGAACCAGATCATCGGCCAGCCGCAGCTCGAGGCGAACGTCACCCTTGCCAGAGATCTGACCGGGCCCGCGAACGTCTGTCTTGAGGTTGAAGGCCTCGAACACATCGACCGTGTCCCACGTGTCGTAGGGAACCTGGATCGTGATCCGGTACTGCGAAAGGCTTGGCTCGGCGTCGACGACGTCGACGGGAAACGGGGCGCCGATCGGAAGCCGGATCGGCAGGTTGATGGGGTCGAACATGGGCGCAACGCTGACCTATTCGCCCAGTACCCAAGGGCCGTCCTTCGACGACCACATGAAGAACGCCTGGCTCTTCGTGAGCTTGACCTTGAGGACGTCGGGAATCGGCAAGCTGGCCTCTTTCTTGGTGCCGACCGAGACCTCGAGTTCGGGCGGTTTGCCTTCGGTGCCACCGGCCTTGATGGTGACCCCGATCGTGAGATCGGCGGCAGCCGGGACCTGGATCCCGCCTTGTGGCGTGAGCACGCTGGGGGTCGTCATCGCCAGTGTCTTGAGCAACGCCTTGTCAGCGGCCGCCTCTGGATCGCCGTTGTCTTTCTCAGCCTTTTCGGCGGCGCGGACCATCTTCTCGATGAGTTGATAGATCTTGGCCCCGATGTCGAGTGCCGGAGGCATCTTGCCGCTGCCGCTTGCCTCGATCGAAACCGGCTGCATCACCGTGGACTTTGCCGCCCCGGACGCCCCGCCACCCCGGCGCACACCCGACTGAGAGATTGCGAGACCGACGGTGAGCCCGGCGACGCTGATCTTGCCGCCGACATTCCAGCCGAACACATCCGCGCCGGTACGTTTCTGGCGTTGACCGGCGTTGAGAATCGAGTCGCTCTTGACGTTCTGGGCGCCGGCGCCACCTTTGCGCTCTTTTAACGACTGTTGGTCGACCTTGCGACCGGAGAAGGCGCCGCCAGTAAGTTCGCCGGAGACTGGGCCGCCCTCGACGCCGAGCGCAGCTCCGACGCCGAACTGACCGCCGCTTTGTACGTAGGACTGGTCGGCACCTTCGACCCCTTCACCCCATACCTGCTCTTCGAGCTGGCGTGACCAGCCTTCGGACTTGGCAAGCCCGGTGTTGCCTGTTGCACCGCCCCACAACAGGCTGACCAGATCGGTCGGAGCCGACCCCTCGCGGCCACGGCGATACAGCGCGTAGCTCATCAAGGTGGCGGCCTCGACGCCGCTCTTGGCCTGGGCCTCGATGAAGCCGCCGAGCGTCGCCGACAACTCGGCTGCACCGCTGATTTTGCCCTTGACCCCGACGTTGACGTCGAAGCGCAGCTTGACGGCGCCACCCTTGTCGCGCTCGGCCGCCCCTTTTACCCCAAATGTCACGTAGACGCCCGGCTGCACCATCACGTCGGCGGTGATCTCGAGCTCGGCTTTCGAGCCCGGCGCACCCACCACCATGTCGGCCAGCTTGCCAACCTTGCCGAAGACGCTCTTGGCGTCTTTCTGATCTGGGTAGCGTTCTTTGGCCTTCTTGTAGTTCTTGTTGGTTTCGTCGATGACCGCCGCGTCCAGTTGCGCATCGCTCAGCGCCCGCGACAGCATCGCGATCTCAGAGTCGCACAACGAAACGAACTGTTGGAGACCTGCCATACGCTCGGCCTTCGGGTTGGCGGTGGCCGCCTCGGGGGACGGAGCTGCCTCTCCTGCCTCGGCGGCGTTGAAGGTTTTCTTGGCCTGATCGAGCGACGCCAACGTGTAGTTGGTGGTATCGGCGTACATCTCGCCGCGATTGTCAAGCCAGCGCTGGGCCACATCTTGCATGGCGCGCAGCCGGCTGATGCGCTGCGCCGGACCGTCTGAGCGAGGAGCCTTTTGGTACTCGGCCAGCATCGCAAGGATTACGTCTTGGGCGGTTGACGCATCGTTGCCGATAAACCGCGACTTGACCGCCGTCTTTTCCTTGAATTCCTTAACTGTCCAGAGTTTCGCCTGAACCCGCTGCGCCGATCCGGTTTGCTGAATGACGTGCGTCAGTTCGTGCGCCAGAAGCCGCTGCCCTGATCGTGAGCCGGGATCGTAGGCGCCTGAAGCAAAATGCACGTCGGTGCCGTGGGTGAAGGCATGGGCCCCGATCTGGGGCGCCAGCTCGCTGTCGGTATGGATCCGGACCGGACTGAGATCGGCGCCCATCGCCGATTCGAAGCGGCCGCGGGTCTGGTCATCGAGTGCTCTTCCACCCGAGGCACCCTGGATGCGCGAAGCGATCGGCGCCTCGATCTCGCCGCCGTTGTGCCCGGCTGCAGCCGATCGCGCGATCCTCGAGATCGGGGCGCTGGCGATGCTCGCCGTGTCGCCGTCGTCGATCATTTCCCCGGATGTTCCAGCAGCGAAGTGGCGCATCACCGCGTCGGCGACCGCGTCGGCTTGCCGCTCGTATGGGTCGTTGACTGGGCCGACCTCTAGTTTGGCCTGCGTGATCGGCGGGCCGGATCGGCGGCCGGCCCCGCCCCGCAGAACTTTCCTCGCCGGCTCGACAAAACCCGGCTTGGGTTCGGTGACCAACTTGTCTTTTGCCTGACGCTCTGGTCCCACGTCGAATCCCCTCCCCGCGTTCGGATTCGATGACTCTATATCGCTGAGCAGCGCGAGAAGGCACCTTCCCCAGCAAGTTTGAGGCGAGCTTGCTGGGGAAGGTCGGGCGACAGATCCACCCTCACGGGACTTGTCAACAATGCGGCCTGGCGGCTACCCGTGACTATCGGCCCTGTTAGCAGCGACGAATTTCGTACTTGACTGAATTTTGTTATGCCATACGATTGCAGTGGGCAAAAGCAATGACGAAAGAAAACGTGTTGGCCGAACCGGTCTATCAGCCTTCCCGCTGGTCTGCGTGGTGGCTCGTCACAGCGGTCGCCTTGCTTGCACTCGGCCCACTCTTTTTGTTGGCCGGGATCGCGATCGGTGTGTCTACCGATGCCACACGAACCAACGTGGACCGCTCGGTCAGAGGTACTGCTGCTGCGAGTGCGACCGTGGTCGGGGAGCATCTGGAAGGTCTTACATCTCTGGTCGAGTCGTTCTCCGTGCGGTCGTCGCTACGCAATGGACTGACGGCTTCGGATGAGGGCTGGGCGCAGGAGATTCTAGTCCAGTTGTACCACAGCAAACCTGAGGTCGAGTTGGCCTTCATCGCCGACAGCGGCGGCGAGTTGCTGGCGATCCTCCCGGAAACACCATCGATCATCGGCCAATCGTTCGCTTACCGCGACTGGTATCGAGGCGTTCTCGAGACCGACGCAACCTACTTGTCAGAGGCGTACCAGACCGCCGCGACGGGCGAACAACTGGTCGTTGCGGCGGCATCACCGGTCCATGCCGTCGATCCCAAATCTACGTGCCTGGCTGATTCGGATCCATCGTGTCAGGGTCGGTTGGTCGGGTTGATCGTCGCTGGAGTTCATCTCACGGCGATTCAGCGGTACATCGAGGACTACTCGAGGGCGCAGGGCGTATCGATCACCGTCACAGACCAACGCGGCGTTATTGTTGCTCAGACTGGACACCAGCCGACCAGCCTCGTGTCGATCGCGGACGACCCTCGAATTGCGGGTGCATTGCGTGGCGAAGCTAGTTCCGGCACACGAGACACTTCGGTTGTTGCCTACGCCCCGGTCCCATCGATCGGATGGGCAGTCGTCACCGAAATCCCGACCGCGGTAGCGCTTCGATCGGCCGACGAAGTTCGAACCGCGATCGTCGCTTCCACGGCGATGATGGCTGCGCTCGTTGTCGCTGGTCTTGCGACGATGTTGATTCAGCGACGCCGCCGATCGATCGCCGACGACCAACTGCGGCAGACGAGCGCCCTGCTCGATGCGATTATCGACAACCATCCCGACCTGATCCTGGTCAAAGACGCCGACCTGCGGTTCGTTCATATCAACGGGGCTGTCACGCGGATGCTGGGCTACACCAACGGCGAATTGGTCGGGAAGTCCTCGGAAGACCTTTCAATTGGGCTCTCGTTGGCAGGCGACCGTACCGTGCTCGATTCCGGTCAATCAATCAGCATCCCGACCGAATCGATCGAGACCAGCGAGCACGGTCGCCGCCTCCTGCACACCAAGAAGATCCCGATCATCGGAAGTGCCGGGACCGCGCCTTACCTGCTGCAGATCTCGAGAGACGTCACCGACCGACATCTCGCCGAACAGCAGCTTCTCGATGCCCGAAACGCCGCCGAGCAGGCCAATTCCGCCAAGAATCAGTTCCTGTCGAAGATGAGCCACGAGTTACGAACACCCCTCAATGCGATCATCGGATTTTCCCAGCTGCTCGAACAGGACAACCTCGACCCGGAGCAACACGAGAATGTCAGCCTGATTCACCGCGGAGGCAAACACCTACTCGGAATGATCAATGAGATCCTTGATATCACGCTGATCGAGTCCGGCCACATGGGCATCTCGCTCGAACCTGTCAGACTTGGCGAGGTCGTCGAGAGATCACTCGAACTCGTGCGACCGGCGGCGTTGGACCGCAAGCTCCAGTTCCCCGAAGCCAATTTCCCCCTCTGCTCAGACCACGAGACATACGTATACGGCGATCGGCGAAGATTGGAGCAGGTCCTCCTCAACCTGCTCAGCAACGCCGTCAAGTACAACCGGGAAGATGGATCCGTCGAAGTCTCGTGCAACGCCACCGCTGCCGGACGGGTTCGGGTCTCCATCGCCGACACCGGACCCGGAATCGCCGACGACCAACTCGATCTCCTCTTCACGCCCTTCCAACGTCTCGGCGCCGAGTTCACGACCGTCGAGGGCACCGGCCTCGGGCTCGCCATCGCGTACGGTCTCGTCGACAGTATGGGTGGCGAAATCGGCGTCGACAGCATCCTCGGCGAAGGCGCCACGTTCTGGATCGAACTCGACCAAGCACACAATCCAATCGAACAGGTACCCATGGTGCCTGGCTCCGATCTGAACCAACACGCCGTGACGACACCGGCGGACAGCAAGAGGCTTCTCTATATCGAAGACAACCCGTCCAACATTCGCCTCGTCGAACGCATCCTGGCATCCGACCCGACCTACGAGTTGATCATCGCAATGAACGGCGGATCCGGCATCGAACTCGCACAACAACATCGACCCGATCTGATCCTGCTCGACCTCCACCTGCCCGACATGAACGGTGAAGAGCTCCTCGAACGGCTTCGATTGCAACCCACAACACGGGCGATCCCCGTCATCGTCGTCAGCGCCGACGCCACCCAACTACACATCGACCATCTGCTCGCCGCCGGAGCCGACGGGTACCTCACCAAACCGATCGACGTCGCCCAGTTCAAGACCCACATCGAGCGACAACTCAACCGCAACCTCGCCGCCACGAACTCCCACGACGAGCCGACTCCCGACCCGCCGCCAGGGCACCACGACGCTGATGCAGACATCGATCACGATGTCGTTCGCCAACTCGCCGAGCTCTTCACCGACCCTGTCGACATCGACGAGTTTCTTCAGACAGTTCTTCACGACTACGACACACGGCTCGATGCCCTTCAGAACGCGATCGATACCGGCAACATCGATCAGATCCGCCAGGACGCCCACTTCCTCAAAGGAACCGCCGGCACGTTCGGAGCTGTACGAACCGCCCGCCTCAGTCACCAGATCGAACAACAACCCGACGCCGACGCCGACGAACTCCGCAAACTCGTCGACGAACTCCGCCACTCGTTCGAAGACGCACATCGACAACTCGCCCACGAGCTGAGCAACCCGGGCACGTAGCGCTGGCCAGTAGTGGCCAGTAGTGGCCAGAGTCGATCGCTGGGAGGGTACCGGCGCGCCGACACAGTTCGACTGACGAACGCTCGCCGGCCCTACTGACTCTCGTTGCGGTCGGCGGCGTCGATCTGAGCCTCGACTTTGGCCAGTTCGATCCAAAAGGTCGATCCGTCGCCCAACTTGGATTCGAACCCTATGGTGCCGCCCATCAGCTTCGTCAATGCAGACGCAGTCGCCAGACCCAAACCTGCCCCTTCGCTAGCGGATCGCCCGGGGTTCGGAGCTGCAAACGATTCGAATATCCGCGCGGTGGCGCTGGGATCCATACCGGGCCCGGCGTCGGTGACTGCGAATCGGGCCATCGCGTCGAGCGTGCTTGTCACCTCCAACGTGATGTCACCACCGTCGAAACTGTTTTTGACCGCGTTGGAAAGCAGTTTCAGTAGGACTTGACGAAGACGTTGCCCGTCGGCCCGCACGAACATCACCGTCTCGTTGCGTTTCGTTAAACTGATCTGACGATTGCTTGCCTGCGGCTCGACAAACGCCAAACATTCGGTGACGACCTCGTGAACTGAGACGCTTTCGAGCGAGACCTGCAGCTGACCGGCCTCGATCAGGCTGATGTCGAGCACATTGTTGATCAGTGATAGAAGGTGCCGACCAGCAGCGAGGATCAGTTCAGCGTTTTCCTTTTGGAGGCTGGTTTGTGCCTCGAGTTCGGCGAGTTGAGCAAACCCCAATATCGCGTTCAACGGAGTGCGGAGTTGGTGGCTCATATGCGAGAGGAAGTTGTTCTTGGCAGCGTTGGCCGACACGGCGACCAGCGCCGACTGCCTTGCGACCAGCGCCGACTGCCTTGCGACCAGCGCCGCATGCCTCTCGGATTGTGCGCTGAGGGCGCTCGTACGATCCTGTACGGCTCCAACGAAGGTTGACACTCCGCCGATCACCTTTTCGTGTACGGCGAGCTCAATCGGAAACGTCGTGCCGGACTTTCGTAGGCCCATGACGTCGCGGGTGGTACCGACGACCTTTGTTTGGCCGGTTTCGACATAGCGGGCGAGGTACCCATCGTGCTCATCCTGATCGGGCTGAGGCATCAACACTTTGACGTTCCGGCCGAGTATCTCGCTGGCTTCATAGCCGAAGATGACTTGCGCTGCGGCGCTGAAACTGGTTACCGTGCCACTGCTGTCAATCGTGATGATTGCGATCGGTTCGTCATCGAGCTGGGCGTGGATTCGCCGCTCGCGCTGTGTGAGTGCCGTCTCGCGGTCTGCGTCGCCCGCGGTCTGAACGCCGACCACGTACACGCCACCATCGACTGCCGTAAACGTCCACCCGAACCACTGGTGCTCGCCGTCGCGCGAAATCACCGCGTTCGTAAGGTTCGCCGACTGGTTGCTGTCGGCGACCGAATCGAGCAGTGCCGATGTTGCGTCGGCATCCGCGGGGTGCACCAGATCGATGAACCTGATGGCCGCCAACTCGTCGGGTGACCAGGACAGAGAGGCAACCCATGCGCGGTTCGTATCGCGCAAAAAGCCGTCGTATCCAACGATCGCAGTCAGCTCTTGTGAAGGGCTGACCGATCCCGATCGATCAGCATCGATCCCGTCCGCTGTGGTCATCGATCGTCACTCTCCCTCACGTCAAGAACGTTATCTCCCGACGATCGTTACCCAGCCGGGCTCGACCAACTGTGCCAACCCCAGTCGGCGCAAGAACGTCGCGCGACCACCACGACTGTTATCGTTACGGATAGTCGGACAGGCCAACGGGGCTTGAAGCTGGAGTCAATTGTGACGCTTACTTGGTGGCACCGCCGAAGCAGCATCGGCGTGGCGGTTGCGTGTTTATCGGTGCTGATCGCGGTGTTGGTGATGGGCCTTGCCCTCTATGCCAATCAGCGTCAGCGATTGACCAGCGCCGAGCTGCAACACATCGAGGCGGTCGCCGCGGTGCAGAAGGCTCGGGTGCTAGACAGCCTCAACGAGGACTTAGAGGTAGATATTTTGGGCCTTCTCACTCGACAGAACCTTGTCGCCGCCATCAACGGCCTTGGTGAATCGCAGCAACCCCCGCCCTCAGGAGCGATCGAAACGGCCACGGCCGAACTCGAATCCGCTCTCGTCCCGGTGTTCTCGGACCTGTTGATACTCCACCAAGATGGCCTCGTCATAGCGGCAACCGATGAGACCCGTGTTGGAACGCAGTATGCCGATCTCGCCTTTGTGGCGGCGGCCGCCACATCCATCGCCAACGGCGACTTGTTCCTCAACTCCCGAGGGCAGTTGGTGCATCCCGTCGGCGGCCCCGTGGCAGGCCCCAACGGCGTCACTCACATCCTCGTGCTCGAATCCGACCAAGACGCGTTGAACGACCTCACCTCGGACTACAGCGGTCTTGGTGCGACCGGCGAAACAGTTCTTGCCCAACGCGACGAACACGGTGACGCGCTCTTCGTGACGCCTCTCCGTTTCGACGCTGACGCGGCGTTCAACACGACGGTTTCCCAACTCGACGTGAATGTACCGATCATCCAGGCTCTGCAAGGCAACGAGTCACTCTTCGCCGACACGCTGGACTACCGGGAGAACGAAGTGTTCTCGGCGACGCGCCACATCCCGAAGTACAACTTGGGATTGGTCGTGAAAATCGATCGATCAGAAGCACTCGCGAACGTGCATGATTTCGGCGACGTGTTGAAGAAGGCATATGTGATCTTCGCGATTGTCCACATCAGCATCTCACTCTTCGTGGCGCGGGCCCTTGCCAAACAAGGCCAGATGAGGATGCTGTCGAGCGTTTTCGCAGGTTCTCTCGATCCCATGATCATCGAGGATCGAGATGGGGTGATTCTCGATGTCAATGAGGAGGCCATCCGGTCCTACGGGTGGAGTCGTGAGGAGCTGATCGGCAATCACAGAAATCTGCTGGTTCCGCCCGACCGCCGCCAAGCAGCCGATGAGTACCACACTAGATTTTGGGCAGGCGAGACGGTGGAGAAGCAGGAGGGGCGCAGGCGCACCAAGTCCGGTGCCGAGCTCGATGTGCTGATCGGAATGTCGCCCCTGGCCTCGAGTGGCCACACCAAACAGGTGGCCGTGACCGTGGCGAAGGACATGACAGAGTTTTACGCTGCAAGGCGGCAGGCCTTGGATGCCTTGAGTGCGGCTGAGTCGGCGAATCAGGCCAAGAGTGAATTCATGTCGCGGATGAGTCATGAACTTCGCACACCGCTCAACTCGGTATTGGGATTTGCTCAAATTCTCGAGATGAGCCTCACCGGGAAAGACAACCTGGAAAGTGTCGACTACATCCGTACCGGCGGCGAGCATCTGCTGCACATGGTCGATGACATTCTCGACTTGACACGGATCGAGTCAGGCACCCTCGACGCGAGCTTCGAACGTGTCGAGGTACGTTCGTTGGTTTCAGAATGTTTGGGTCTTGTCAGTCCTCAGATTGCTGAGCGTCAGATAGAGGTAAACGTCGAGCCGGGGCCGGAGTTGTTCCTGTGGGCCGACAACAACATGCTCCGCCAGGTGATCCTGAACCTGCTGTCGAATGCGATCAAGTACAACCACTCGGGCGGGATGATCGCGATTGGGGCAGCGGCGGATCTTGCACATGTCCGCCTCACTGTTGCCGACACCGGGCCCGGCATCTCTCCAGATCTGCTCGGGAAACTCTTTTTGCCGTTCGAGCGGTTGGATGCCGGCATCCGAGGCATCCAAGGCACCGGTCTCGGTCTCGCCGTGTCAAAACGATTGATCGAAACCATGGGGGGTTCGATAGGGGTCCACAGCATCGAAGGCCAGGGCTCGACGTTCTGGTTCGAGGTCCCGATCGACACCAGCGCGGAGGCCGCTGCCGATTCAGCCACGACGGTCGCGACCCACCCCAGCGGGCGCTAACTGCCCGGCTGTACCGTGTCGACGTTCAGCTCTGCCACGTTGCCGGATCGGGAAGCGGGCCCGGTCGTGCGAGGTGGTACCCCTGCCCCCACGGCACACCCAAGGAACCAAGCGCCGCCAGTTCTTCGGCGGTCTCGATGCCCTCGGCAATGGTCGTGGCGTTGATCTCGGCGGCGAAGTTGAGCAGACCGGCGACGAGAGCGCGTCGAGGGGGATCGTGGTCGATCCCCTTCACCAGATCAATATCAAGCTTGATGATGTCGGGGCGAACGAGCAGTAAATGTTGCAGCCCTGAGTAGCCGGATCCGGCATCGTCGATGGCTATTCGGATGCCCTCGGATCGAAGCTTTCCAAGGGTGGCGACAAGGTCCGGGTAGTCGGTGAACACGACGTGCTCAGTCAACTCCAAAATGATTCGGTCGAATGGCAAACCAGCAAGGGCATCTTCGAATCGGGGGCCCATCAATGTTGCCGGCGAAACGTTAACGGTGAGAAACTGGCGAGCGCTAATGCTTGGAAACTGGTTAAGGGCGGCCGTCACAGCGGTGATCTCGAGGGCGCCGCCATCACCGACCTCGGCCGCTTCCTGGAACCACTTGTCGGGTGATCTCTGGGGCTCGACATTGAATCGGGCGAGAGCCTCGTAACCGACAACCTGCATTTCAGAAATGTTGAAGATCGGTTGAAACACCATGCGTAAAGCGCCGGGCTCAAGCGCCTGCTTGATCCGGTCGATACTCGCTCGGCGCGCTTCGTCGGCCTCCCTGTTTTGGGCATCTCGGTCGTCGAGACGTAGCTGAATGCTTCGATTGAGCGTTTCGATTTCGGTAAAGTCGGTTCTTGTCTTGAGGAGATTGCTGACGCGAAGCAATACTTCGGTGAAGTCGAATGGTTTGGTAAGAAAATCGTTGGCTCCAGCCGCTAGCGCAGCTTCTTTTGCCCCCGAAGTGACGTCGGCAGTCAAGACGATGATCGGGAAGAACCCAGAACCGCTGAACTCGTTTCGAATCGCAGCGATCACCTCGACGCCGTCCATGTGAGGCATGTGTAGATCGAGCATCACCAGGTCGGGGGAGATCTGGTGGCAGGTGCTGACGGTGTCACGAGGATCCGCCAGCAGATGCACATCGGCACCGCCACGACCACCGACCATTCGCTCGAGCAACTTGCGGTTCGGCGCCTCGTCATCGACCACCAATATCGTCGCACCAATAAGCAGATCAGAAACCGTCGAAGCATGGACTGGCGCGGTTTGCTCGCCGGAGTTCGGGTTCCGCGAACCATCTACGGTCATGTTCGACAAGTTACAGCTCGGACGTCAGTCGGCGCGACTTACCTGGCGGGGCTCGAGTTCTGGCTGGCCGTGGCAGCGAGCGCCACCGGCAACCTATCGGCGACGTCGTTCAGGTCAGGACCGATCGGCGACGATCCGTCCGCGACCATCCTGCTTAGCACGGTAGAGCGCTTTGTCGGCTCGGGTGATGGCCTTGGCTGGATCTTCGCCGTCTAGGAGAAGCGCCACGCCCATGCTCGACTCGGGGTGGATGTCGACGCCTCCGATCGTCACACCCTCGGTGAGCACATGATGCATCCGTTCCGCGACGGCGACTGCGTCGTCGATGTCGTGCACGGCATCGAGCACGACCAGCAGCTCGTCACCGCCAAGCCGCACGACCACATCGGTCGGACGTGCACACTGGGTCAATCGCTGTGCGACCACCTGCAATAACTCGTCGCCACCGGCATGGCCGAGCGAGTCGTTCACCGCCTTGAAATGGTCGAGGTCGAGGCTGACCACAGCAACACGAGTTCCGGTGCGTTCGATCCGCCCGCGCCACATCCTGAGCCAATCTTCGAGCCCTCGCCGGTTGCACAGCCCGGTGAGAGGATCATGGGTGGCAAGTTCGTCGAGGCGTCGCACGGCCTCATCGAGCTTCTTGTTCGCTTCCCAGAGCTGGCGACTCTTGTCCTCGATGATCCGTTCGGCCTGCTTGCGAGCGGCCCGTTCTCGTTCGACCCGTCGCTGCAAACGTGCAATCTCGGCGTCGGGAGCGGATGATGCCGCTACGGCAGCATCATCATCGTTCATGTCAGCGACACGGTGAAACGCACCGCTCCACTCTCGTCGCCGATCGTGTGCCGCTCGATGTCGACTGCTTCGCCAAAGTGGGCGGCCGCTCCTTCAAGCAATCCCTCGGCCAGATCTTCGAGATGGCGTGCCGACCGGTACACCATCTGAATCTCGGTCGGCGATGTCGACGAGATGTCGAACGAGGGCAGCTCGGCCTCGGGGTACAGCTTGTGCACCTCGGTGTGGATGACGGTCTCGATCCCCGAGAGAAAAGTGAGCAGGTCGGTCGTCGTACTGAAGAACTGCGGATGCAGCGCGAAGAACCGCTCGAAAAGATGGCAGCCATAGGTTTTCAGCAACTCGGGCACCGGCACCCCGGTACAGGCCGACAGTGCAGTGACGAGCAGAGTCATCTCGTCTGACGAGTAGGTGCCGACCGACGTGTACACACCTCCGGAGGGCAGATCACTCGACTCGATGATGTCGTCGGAGATCTCGGTCGAGAACTTGGTCTCGACCATCTCGATGAACTCGGTGAAAACGATGCCCTTCACGCCGGCCTCTCCGTACTGACGGGATCCCGGAAGGTGCCCGTCTCGTCGTTCAGATGTCATCGTTCAGATGTCATCGATCAGACAAATCTAGCGCCAAAGGTACGTACATCGCCTGCATCAAGAAAACCCCAGGCCGTGCGACCTGGGGTTTCTTGGTGGGCGTAGAGGGAATCGAACCCACGGCCTCATCCGTGTCATGGATGCGCTCTAACCAACTGAGCCATACGCCCGTAGCGGATGCGTACGCTACCAGGCGTGACGCCGCCCTCACACCCTCGAACAGCGCCACCGGGCGAACTCGCCCTGATCGACGTCGGCGCACTGCTGAACAGCGGCAAGCGGGCCTCGGCACCCGAGTGGGGCGCCTGTCAGCACACCCGCTACGGGCCGCTGCCGTTGCTTGCCCAATGTGGGATCCGTCAGTGCAGGCGGGTGCTGATCTCGTTCGCCATCAGGCGGCCAGATCGGGTGAGCACCCACCGATCGCCAACACGTTCGACAAGCCCCGGCATTTCGTCGCCGGCGAGGGCATCGAGCGGCACGCCGTCGCGCATCCTGAGCAGTAGTTCCATTTGCTCGAACCGGCGGGTCGGTTCGTCGAGGGTCTCCCCTGCCGCCTCGGTCGACTGTGCCGAGGCCACCAGGTCGATGTAGCGATCGGGCGTGCGGACGTTCCACCAGCGTCTGCCGTCGCTGTGGGAATGGGCGGCGCAGCCGAACCCGCGATAGTTCTGCTGGCGCCAATACAGAATGTTGTGGCGGCACTCATGCCCTGGCCGGGACCAGTTCGAGATCTCGTAGTTCTCCAGACCGGCGGCGCTCAACAGGTCGTCGACCAGTTCGTACTTGTCGGCTTGGTCATCGTCGTCGGGATGACGATCCGGCTGCTCGGCGAGCGGTGTGCCGGCCTCGACCGTCAGCGCATAGGCCGAGACGTGGGGCGGATCGAGGGCGACGATCGACCTCACCGTGTGTTCCCAATCGGCGACCGACTCGCCGGCTGCGCCATAGATCACATCGAGATTGAACGTCGGCAGACCGACACTGCGGATTGCATCGACAGCGATCTCGACGTTGCGCTGATCGTGTTGTCGGCCCAGCATGCCGAGCACATGGGTCGCCATCGATTGCACCCCGACGCTGACACGGTTGACGCCGACATCGACATAGCGCCGCAGCAACTCGACGCTGACATTGTCGGGATTGCACTCGACCGTGACCTCGGCATCGGCGGTCACAGGGATCGCCGAGATCACCGCCCCGAGCTCGGTGCCGTCGAGCATCGACGGTGTGCCCCCGCCGACGAAGATGCTGCTCGCCACCGGCATGCCGTGCTGGATCGCTTGCCTGATATCTGCATGTAGAGCGCCGAGATAGGCACCGGTCAGATGATGGCGGTCGGTCCACGTGGCGAACGCGCAATAGCCACATTTCGAGGCGCAGAACGGGATGTGGATGTACACCCCGAAGGGTTCGCCAGGCTGGTCGGCCATGCGGCCAGTGAATCAGGCCGGCCGAAACACGAGGTCGAGCGCCTCGAGCCGCAAGGCCACCTGGTCGACGGGAATGTCGAGCATCGCCGCGATCGCCCGCTTGTCGTCGGCGCGGATCGTGAGCACTCGACCGTTGAAGTCTTGGCGTTGAACCTGGATCATGCGCAGGAACCTGGTGAGCATCTCGAACGGGGCACCCGACAGCTGCATCAGCTTCAAGATGTCGATCGCCAGCTTGGGCCGAACGCCTGTGGTGTCTTCGGGACTACCCGGATCGTCAGCGCGGCGCGGCAGCAACTGGTCGACCGGCACTCGATAGAACTGGGCGAGCCGATCGAGGCGCGGCAGCGACAATGCTCGCTCGCCGCGCTCGTAAGCGCCGAGTACGGACGCCTTGAACTCTTGGGTCGACTGGGCTTCGACGTCGTGCAGGGACAAACGCTTCTGTTTGCGGATCGCCCTGAGGCGTTCGCCTACCTGAACGCTATACCTGGCGTCATCTTGTTCATCCAAAAAGTCCATGGCGACTCCCCACCTCTTCATTCGCTACATCGTGGCCGGGTACAGTCTGCCACCTTTGACGCACTGCGTGACGAAACGACCACATATTCCTCTGAATCTCACGTTGAGTGTTGGCTTGCCCGCACCGCGGCAGCCAGCGCTGCGGTCTCGACACGCAGCACGGTCGACCCCAACGTAACCTGCCCGGCTGCGAGGTCGAGCTCGTTTGGCGACCATCCACCCTCGGGTCCGATGGCGATTACCCGATCGTCAGGCGTCAGGCCGCGACCCCCCGGTTCGGCGACCACGGCGTGGCCCAACAGATCAACCGAGGCGACCGGGCCCTCGATCACCGGCAACCACACCCGACGCGACTGTTGCAGCGCCTCCTCGGTCACCCGCCGCAGCTTGGCGAGATGCTTGTCGGCACGTGTGGGTTCCCATCGCACAACCGAGCGTTCGGCGTGCAGCAACACAATCCGGTCGACGCCGAGCTCGGTGAGCTTTTGCACGATCCACTCGGGTCGGTCGTGTTTGGGAATCGCGAACGCGATCGTGAGCGGACCGACCGCGGCGGGTTCGAACCGTTGCTCGCCGGTGGGTTCGATCAGGCCACCGACGGCACGACATTGACGCCACGCGCCACGACCGTCGGTGACAGTGATCGGTTCGCCGTCGCAAACGCGCAACACACGAAAGACGTGATGGCTGGACTGGTCGTCGAGAACCGGCGTGTCGACATTGTCGATCAACACATGTGCGGCCGCCCGGCGCAACAACTCGGCGGCCGCCGGCGTCACGAGAACGCGGACTTGATCTTGGAGAACAGGCTGGTGCCGTGTTCGCCGACCTCTTCGCCGCGCTGTTCGGCAAACGAGCGCAACAGATCGGTTTCGGCACTCGACAGCTTGGTCGGCACCTCGACCCGCACGATCGCCCGCAAATCGCCGCGCCCGCGGCCGTGCAGGCGGGGCACACCGCGCCCACGCAACACGAACTGATGCTCGGGCTGTGTGCCTGGCGGAACGACAAGGTCCTCGTTGCCGTCGAGGGTTGCCAGATCGATCTTGGTGCCAAGCGTCGCCTGGGCGATCGAGACCGTGACCTCGGTGACCAGGTCGTCGTCTTCGCGCCGGTAACGCTCGTGGGCACGGACACGAAGGTGCACATACAGATCACCCGGCCCACCGCCGCGTGGGCCCGCCGCGCCCCGCCGCGTGAGACGCAGCGTGCTGCCGTCGACGACACCGGCTGGCACATCGACCTGGTACGTGGTGTCGGTGGTGACCCGGCCCTCGCCACGGCACTTTGTGCACGGTGTCGTGATGATCTCGCCCATCCCTCCACACCGCGGGCACGGACTGGTCGAAACCATCTGCCCGAGCACGCTCTGGCGAACACGACGCACCTGGCCGGCCCCGCTGCAGTCGGAGCAGGTAACCGGCTTGGTGCCCTCACCGGCACCGACGCCATCGCACTGATCACAGGTTTGCGGAAGCTTGATGTCGATCGGGATCTGGCCGCCGAACACCGACTGCTCGAACGTGATCGCGACCGCGATCTCCATGTCTTGGCCGCGCGGTGGACCGGTCGGTCCACGCTGCCCGCCGCCACCGAATGGTCCGCCACCACCACCACCGAAGAAGGCGTCGAAGATGTCGCCTAGCCCTCCCCCGCTGAACATGTCGTTCATCGACGGGCCGCCTCCGGCGCCGCCGACGCCCGCTTCACCGAACTGGTCGTAGCGGGCCCGCTGCTGATCGTCGGACAGCACTGCGTACGCCTTCGAAAGCTCCTTGAACTGCTCGCCGGCCTCAGGGTTGTCGGGGTTGGCGTCGGGGTGCAACTGGCGCGCCCGCTTGCGATATGCCTTCTTGATTTCGTCAGCGCTCGCCGAGCGCGACACACCGATCAGTTTGTAGTAGTCGGTGGCCATTCAGCTTTCTCCGAGTCGTCGGCCGAGACGGTTGCTCACCATGTCGACCGTTGCCAGCGCTTGGGGGTAGTTCATTCGTGTCGGGCCGAGCACACCGACAGAGCCCAGGTGCTCACCGTCGACCACGACGGGCGCCACCACGACCGAGCACGCCGAGAGCGGCTCGACACCGTGTTCGATACCGATCGCCACCGACATACCGCGATCGACGATGTCACGCACCAACGAGACGACGACGAACTGCTGCTCGAGTGTATGCAGCACCTGGCGCACCACATCGACGGCGTCGAACGAGTCGGCGACCGTGGAAGCCCCACCGACATACACATGGTCGTCGGTGGAGACCGCCCGCATCGCTTCGATCGCGGCGCCACAGATCGAGTCGGTCAGTTCGTCGCCGGTGCCGATCACCGTGCCGATCGACCCCGATGAGTCGACCGGCCCGACCGACCCCAGCGTCTCGCCGGTCAAGGTGCTGGCGAGGTGCACAGAGGCGGCAGCCAGCACGGTGTCGGGGGTTTCGTCGTCGATGAGGATCACCTCGCTCTCGACGTTGCCGTTGCCGAACACCAGCACGACCGTCGCTGCGTTGGCAGACAGCCGTACGATCTGGGCGCCGCGGATCGTGGCTGCCTCGGCCTTGGGCCCCAGCACAACGGCGGCATTGTGGGTCAGCCTGGTGAGCAGATCTGAGGTTTGGTGCAGCATCTCTTCCAGCCGGCCGTGCGCGGCGGCGAAGAATTCACCGACCTGACGGGTGGTCGCAGCGTCGATCTGACTGGGAGCCGCGAGATGATCAACGAAGAAGCGGTAGCCCTTATCGGTTGGGATACGCCCGGCCGACGTGTGCGGCTGAACTAGATATCCCTCTTGTTCGAGCACGGCCATCTCGTTGCGAACGGTCGCCGACGACACCCCGACACCGGACACGCCGGCGATGTGCGAGGACCCAACGGGTTGTGCCGTGGCGATGTATTCCTGCACGACAGCACTGAGAATGGCGGTCTTTCGGTCGTCCAACATGATTGGCAATCGAGGATACCGAGTCGGAGACGGCCCGGGTTCAAATCTCAAGGCGCCGACAAGATTCGAGCCTGAGCGGGTTTGGTGCGAGGTGCCCCGACCGAGACGGAATACGTTGGTGGCGAGGCACGGAATACCTCTCAGCGATGAGCACCGTGGAATCTTAACTTTCGAACCCGGAGGCGACAGACCGCATGAGGGCGCCAGAACGACCCGAAACCGAACGCCTGCGAGCGCTCGACAATCTTGAGTTGTTCGACGCAACACCCGTGATCGTCGTGCTGCTCGACCCCGTCGGCATCATCCAACATGTCAACGCCTATTTCGAGCAACTGACCGGATATCACCTCGACGAGCTACAGGGCAAGGATTGGTTCAGCACCTTGTTGCCCGACCGCTACCAGGTCAGGGTCAGGGAGCTGCTCACAGATGTCACCACAGCGAAAGATTTGCGCGACCGATACGTCAACCCGATCGTCACGCGTGGCGGTGAAGAACGCCAGATCGAGTGGAGCAATCGAACGCTTCGCGACACGTCTGGCAAGGTCACCGGGTTCTTGGTGGTCGGGTTGGACGTCACCGAGGGGGCGCTCCGGGAGCAACAGCTAGCCGACAGCGAGGCGCGGCTGATCGCGGCTCAGCGGCTCGCCAAGATCGGGAGCTGGGAACTCGACCACGTGACCGGCAAGTTGTGCTGGAGCGACACGATCTACGAACTGTTCGAGATCGACACGGCAGGTTTCGGTGCCACCTATGAAGCGTTCTTGAATGTCATCCACCCCGATGATCGCCAATCGGTCGATGAGGCTTACACCGGCTCGCTCGTCGACCTTGCCGACTATGCGATCACCCACCGCCTGCTGATGCCCGATGGTCGCATCAAATGGGTCGAGGAGCAGTGCAGCACCGACTTCGCCGCCGATGGCACGCCGCTCGTCTCGCGCGGCACGGTGCAAGACGTCACCGATATTCACGCGTGGGCGGAGGAACTGCGCCTGTTCAAGCAATCGCTGGACCGCACCCTCGACAGCGTGTTCATCATCGATCGCGAATCGTTGCAGTACATCTATGCCAATCTGGGGGCGGCCGAGGGACTCGGCTACACCCAAGCCGAGTTGTTGCAGATGCGCTCCTGGGACATCAAACCGGAGTTCACCGAAGTTCAGTTCAGGGAGTTGATCGCACCGTTGTTGGCAGGTGCCCAACAGCAGCTCAGATTCGACACCGTGCACCGCCACAGGGATGGCCATCTGATCCCGGTGAGTGTGTCGCTGCAATACGTTGAACCAATGATCAACGCGGGCCGATTCGTCTCGGTGGTGCACGACATCACCGACCGCAAGC